>CANGUZ010000027.1 GCA_947457255.1 Flavobacteriaceae bacterium | reverse complement strand
TATTTTAAAAATTATTTACAAATAATGCGGAGCTAAAAAAATTGAAATCTGAATTCATTAATTCAATTGTTTTTAATCCATTTTTTTTCTAAACCAACTTTTGTCTTTTTTTAAAGTAATATAAAAAAGTTTTCTAAAATAAAAAAGCCATAAACGTTTCCGCTTATGGCTTTATAAAATTCAATTATAAATTATAAGATATAATCAGTATTGATAAAATTAGATTCTTTACTATTCAATAACGCTTGTAAAATTTCATTATTGTAGTCATTGTCTTTTGAAGCTACAAAAGTTCTAATAGAAAATGAACGTAAAGCATCGTGAATACTTAAGGTACCTACAGCAGAATCTTTTCTTCCTGTAAAAGGAAAAACGTCTGGCCCCCTTTGACAAGAACTATTTAAGTTTACACGCGAAACAAGATTGACTAATGTATCAATTAGAGGCGCAATAGTTTTAATGTTTTTACCAAACAAACTTACTTGCTGTCCGTAATTAGACTCCGCCATGTCATTTAATGGCTCCTGAATATCTTTAAAAGTCATTATTGGTACAACTGGACCAAACTGCTCTTCATGATACACTCTCATGTTTTTATTCACTGGATATAGAACAGCTGGGAAAATAAAATTGTCAGAATGTTGACCTCCTTTTACATTAATTACTTTTGCTCCATGTTTGGTAGCATCGTCTATCAATTCTTGAATGTAAGCTGGTTTCTCTTTTTCTGGCAATGGAGTTAACGACACCCCTTTTTCCCAAGGATTTCCAAAATTCAAACCGTCTACTTTTGCAGCAAAACGCTTGTTAAATTCGTCAGCTATTGACTCATGAACATACAAAACTTTTAATGCTGTACAACGTTGCCCATTAAAAGATAACGATCCTGTAATACATTCCTGAATAGCCAAATCTAGATCGGCATCTGGAAGAATAATTGCTGGATTTTTGGCTTCTAATCCTAATATCAAACGCAATCTATTTTTATTTGGATGCTGATCTTGCAACGCAATTGCAGATTTACTATTTCCAATTAAAGCTAAGATATCTACTTTTCCTGATTTCATAACTGGAGACGCTACTTCACGACCTCTACCATATAAAATATTAATTACTCCTTTAGGAAAACTGGTTTTAAAAGCTTCTAATAAAGGTGATATTAATAAAACACCATGCTTTGCTGGTTTAAAAATTACAGGATTTCCCATAATTAATGCAGGAATCAATAAAGAGAAGGTTTCGTTTAATGGATAATTATATGGCCCAAGACATAATACAACTCCTAATGGCCCTCTTCTTACCATAGCATTTATTCCTTGCACTTTAGAGAAATGTGCACTTCTCGCATTTAATTCTTTATAGCTATCTATAGTATCATAAATATATTCAACGGTTCTGTCAAATTCTTTTTCAGAATCTCCTAACGATTTTCCTATTTCCCACATCAGTAGTTTTACTACTTCAGCACGAGTGGTTTTCATTTGAATTACGAACTTTTCCATGCATTTAATACGATCAGCCACTTTCATCGTTGGCCACAATCCTTGACCATTATTAAATGCGGCATCGGCAGCAGCAACTGCTTCTAAAGCCTCCGTTTCACCCATAAATGGAATAGAACCTAATAAAGTTGGTTCGTATTTTTCAGTAGATGAAATTGTAGAGAATACTGGCGTTGTTTGCCCTGTCCATTTTTTTAGTTCGCCATTTACTAAATAGGTATCTTGAACAATTGGTGTTTTAATTTGAAATTCTTCTGGTATCGAAATCATTGTTAAAAATTTTTGCTAAAAATACAACTTTAAACATATAAATAGATGTCTTTTTCATGAGAATTTACTATATCGTTGTAGTTTTAAATTGTTAAATATTTGTGTTAATTCAATTAAATTTGTAAAAAAAGGGATTAAAATAAATAATGTATGACAAAAATATTATTTAAATTGAGAATTAAATAAATGTGTTATTCTGCAACTAAACTCTCAAAATAAGCCAACAAGCGTGATATAATTCCTCTTTTCTTAGAAAGATAATCTTTTTCTTTATTAAGACTTTCAAATGCCTTAAAAGTCGAAATAAAAAAACTTATAAAGCAAATTATAACGACACCAGTAAATATTAAAATATCTAAATTTTTCATCTATTTTTTTAATTTTAAGTTAAAGAAAATTAATAAACTAACTATTGTAGGAGGCCAAAGACCAATAAAAACTGCCTTCTCAAAATTTCCTTCAACTAAATAGATATATTCAGATATGAAAATTAAAAGTATTACTACCACCAAGGTAAATATTTCCGATTTTTTAAATTTGTTAAACATAATTTGATTTTTTGTTTTTTAAAATTATCTCTTAACAGTTGTTAATCATTTAATTAACAAAGTTTTTGTAAATTTACAAATAAAATTACATTTTGTTTACTCTTTTTTAATTTTTATTAAACAAAAAAAATATGTCTAAATCAAAAAACGTGTTGTTTTTATTTTACAATTATTTTTTATCTGAAAAGTTAAAAAAAAAGAGCGAGGTCGTAATTGTTTACATTGCCATAATAAGCTTTCTAATGCATTTATTACTAATTGGTTTAGTAAATTTAAATGTAATCTCAGTAAATGATCAATCAAAATTGTTGACCAATCCGATTTCAGCAATTTATACTCCATTCTCATTTATACTTATATATGAAGTTTATTTATTGCTATATTATTTACCCAGATCAACTTCAATATACATTGGGAAACAGTATGAAATAATTTCGTTAATTGTAATTCGAAGAATTTTTAAAGATTTATCTAATTTAGAATTTTCAACAAACTGGTTTTCAATAAAAAATGACATCTTATTTTCAAGTGATTTAGTTGCCATATTAATTATGTTTTTATTAATCTTTCTTTTTTATAAATTGGTAAAAGAAGGGAGAATGAATGGAATAGAAATAAAGACACCCGAAATATTACAATTTATTGACTTAAAAAAGTCCATTGCTACCCTTTTGATGCCATTTTTTTTAATATTATCCATTTATAGTCTAGGTCATTGGATGTATGAAAGCTTCTTTTCTTTTAGTAAAATTGTTACTGATATAAAGGACATCAACAAAATATTCTTTGATGACTTTTTTACAATACTAATACTTGTTGATGTTTTACTCCTACTATTTTCTTTTTTACATTCAGACAAATTCAATAAAGTAATTAGAAATTCAGGATTTATTATTTCAACTATCCTAATAAAACTATCTTTTGGTACGGAAGGAATATTAAATATTGTTCTTATTGTTGCAGCAATTGCATTTGGAGTAATTATTTTAAAAATACATAATTTATACGAAAAAATCGAAAAATAATTACTTTCTAACTTCTAAAAAGTTTTAACGTCTCTGCAATTTTCAAAGCACACTTCTCCCCATCAATAGCTGCCGAAATTATGCCTCCTGCGTAACCCGCGCCCTCGCCACAAGGATATAATCCTTTTACTTGAACATGTTCTAAAGTTTCTGAATCTCTAGGAATTCGAACTGGTGATGAAGTCCTGCTTTCTGGCGCATGAAGTATAGCTTCGTTTGTTAAATACCCTCGCATCGATTTTCCAAATTCAGAAAAACCTTCTCGCAAAATTTGCGTTAAAAAACTTGGGAAAACTTGTCCCATTTCAACAGAAGTGGTTCCAGGTACATAAGAGGTTTTTGGAATAGAATTCGAGACTTTATTTTGGGTAAAATCGACCATTCGTTGCGCGGGTACTTTTTGAGTTTTCCCTGCCAAATCCCATGATTTTTGCTCAATAGCTTTTTGAAATTCCATTCCAGCTAATGCGCCATATTTAGCAAAAGGTTTAAAATCTTCTAGCTTTAACTCAATAACAATTCCTGAATTGGCTGTTGATTGATCACGCTTCGATGGCGACCATCCATTAGTAACTACTTCTCCGGGACTCGTTGCACAAGGAGCAATTACGCCACCCGGACACATACAAAACGAATACATTCCACGACCGTTGACTTGTTTTACAATAGAATATGGAGCTGGCGGAAGCAACTCTCCTCTATAATCACAACTGTACTGAATACTATCTATTAAGGATTGAGGGTGTTCTGCTCTTACTCCCAAAGCAAATGGTTTGGCTTCTATAAAAACCTTCTTTCTGTCTAATAATTCAAAAATATCGCGAGCAGAATGTCCAGTCGCCAATATTATTTTTGAAGCAATAATTGTATCTCCATTTTGGGTAACAATTCCTTGAACTTCATTGTTTTTTATTAAAATATCTGTTAGACGGGTTTCAAATAGTACCTTCCCTCCCATTTCGATAATTTTTTCTCGAATATCCTGAATAATTTGAGGTAATTTATTCGTTCCTATATGTGGATGCGCTTCAATTAAAATATCTTCTGAAGCTCCAAATGCAACTAGCAATTCTAGAATTCTAGTAACATCTCCTCGTTTTTTAGATCGAGTATACAGTTTTCCGTCAGAGTAAGTTCCTGCGCCTCCCTCACCAAAGCAATAATTAGAATCTTTGTTTACAATATGATCTACATTAATGGCTTTTAAATCACGACGACGCCCACGAACATCCTTACCTCGTTCAATCACTATTGGTTTCAAACCTAATTCAATTAATTGTAAGGCAGCAAAAAGTCCTGCTGGGCCAGCACCAACAATAATTACTTCTTGAGCATTGATAACGTTTTTATAATCAGGAAGTTGTATTTTTTGTTCTATAAATACTTCGTTTTGCAAAAAAACCAATACCTTTAAATTGATTTTTATTGCTTTTTGACGAGCATCTACCGAACGTTTTTGAATAGTAATATGTTGAATTTCATTTGAAGTAACTTTTATTTGCTTAGCCAAATAGTCTTTAAGCAGTGACTCGTTTGACGCAATTTCTGGAGATACTTGAATAAGAAGTTCTTTCGGCATTTTATTTTTTTAATTCTTGATTTAGTAAATCGATTATTCGAATGATACTATCAGTATACAAAAGTACTATTTTGAAGTGAATTTTGATTATTGAATTTAGAAACCATTTTCAAATTAGACTTTGTATCTTAGCAACTAAAAATCTTTTAACACTAATAATGTCTAGAAAAATAAAATTAATATGGGATTTTCGCGGACCTGTTTCAGCAAAAACAGCTGAGCATCACGAAATTCATTTAAAACAGTATATCAAATCAGAGAAGTTACCAATAAATATAACTGGTTTTAAAATCTATGACGAAATGCATGCTATTGCTTTTATGGTTGTAACCGATGAAAACATGATTCAGGTTCGTGACGCTTTGAAACCTCATCGTGGAGAACTATTTGAAGAAAAATAAACTACTCTAATTTGCCACTTCACTTATAAACTTAATTCGCATTAAACGCAATTCATCAATATCATAATCGCCATCAAATTCCTTTAGCGCTTCTTCTATATTGTCCGATTCTGATTCCATAAAAAAATCATGAATTTCTTCTTGTTGGTCATCATCTAAAATATCGTCTACCCAATATTTGATATTCAATTTAGTACCTGCATTTACAATCTGCTCCATTTCTTTTATGAGGGCATCCATATTCATGCCTTTAGCGGAAGCAATATCTTCTAAAGATAGTTTCCTATCGATATTTTGAATGATATATAATTTATTTGCTGAATTAGCACCGGTTGATTTTACTACCAAATCGTCCGGACGAATAACATCATTATCTTCTACATAACGACTAATTAATGCTACAAATTCCTTACCATATTTCTTGGCTTTTCCCTCTCCAACTCCATGAATATTTCCCAATTCATCTAAAGAAATTGGATATTTTAAAGCCATATCTTCTAATGACGGATCTTGAAAAACCACAAAAGGAGGAACGCCTAATTTTTTCGCTACTTTTTTTCTCAAATCACGCAACATCGACATTAAAACCTCATCAGCTGTACCTGAAGATTTTGCGGCAGTTACTATAGCTTCATCTTCGGTTTCGTTATACTCGTGATCTTCTGACATCATAAATGAAACAGGATTCTTTATAAAATCTAATCCTTTTTCGGTTACTTTGACAATTCCGTAGGTTTCAATATCTTTAGATAATAATCCGTCTACCAAAACCTGACGTATTAAAGCCATCCAATACCGCTCTTCGAAGTTTTTGCCTGAACCAAAAAACGGGTACGTATCGGTTCTATAAGCTTTAATCATTGCATTTACGCGACCAATTAAAGTATAAACGATTTCTTTTGATTTGTATAAATGCTTGGTATCGCGAACAACTTCTAATAATTTAACCACTTGATCTTTGGCTTCCACTTTAGTTTTAGGATTGCGAACATTATCGTCCATATCGGCACCATCTCCCGTTTCGCTATCAAATTCTTCTCCAAAATAATGCAATAGGAATTTTCTTCTTGACATAGAAGTTTCAGCATAAGCTACAACCTCTTGCAACAATGCAAAACCAATTTCTTGTTCAGCAACTGGTTTTCCCGACATGAATTTTTCTAATTTCTCGACATCTTTATAAGAATAATAGGCTAAACAATGACCTTCGCCACCATCACGTCCGCCACGACCCGTTTCTTGATAATAACTTTCTAATGATTTCGGAATGTCATGATGAATTACGAAACGAACGTCTGGTTTGTCAATTCCCATACCAAATGCTATAGTAGCAACAACAACTTCAACGTCTTCCATAAGAAACATATCTTGATGTTTTGCTCTTGTTTTAGCGTCAAGTCCAGCATGATAAGGTACAGCACTAATTCCGTTTACTTGCAAAACTTCGGCAATAGCCTCCACTTTTTTACGACTTAAACAATATATAATACCCGATTTTCCTTTATGCTGTTTGATAAAACGGATAATATCCGATTCTACATTTTTAGTTTTAGTTCGTACTTCATAAAAAAGATTGGGCCTGTTAAACGAAGCTTTAAAAGTAGTTGCATCAGACATGTCTAAGTTTTTTAGAATATCTTCTTGCACTTTTGGCGTAGCAGTAGCGGTCAAGCCAATAACTGGAACGTCGCCTAATAACTTAATAATATTTTTAAGGTTTCTGTATTCTGGTCTAAAATCATGTCCCCACTCTGAGATGCAATGCGCCTCATCGATAGCTACAAATGATATTGGCACATTTTGAAGAAAGTTAACATACTCTTCTTTAGTTAACGATTCTGGAGCAACATATAAAAGTTTGGTTAAACCTGATGTAATGTCTTTTTTAACCTGAGTGATTTCTGTTTTGGTAAGCGATGAATTAAGTACGTGAGCGATTCCGTTTTCTGATGATAAGCTTCTAATAGCATCGACTTGATTTTTCATTAGGGCAATTAAAGGAGAAACCACAATTGCTGTTCCTTCTTGAACTAACGCTGGTAATTGGTAGCATAACGATTTTCCACCACCTGTTGGCATAATTACGAAAGTGTTTTCTTTTGCCAATATCGCTTTTATTACCTGTTCTTGTAAACCTTTAAATTGGTTAAAACCAAAATATTTTTTTAGTTCTTTGTGTATATCAATTTCGTTTGAATTCATTCTTTGTTAATGGTATTTTGTATAAATTTGCAACACATAAAGATACTAATTTCTTTTACACTTACAAATTTTATAACAATTCTGTTTTGATAACTAAAGAAAATATATTGGCTACAGCCAAAAAAACTATTTTATCTGAAAGCCAATCGATAGCGAAACTTGCTGATTTTCTTGATGAAAGCTATATTAAAGCAACCAAAACCATCTTTGATTGTAAAGGCAGATTGATTGTAACCGGAATAGGAAAAAGTGCCATTATTGCTCAAAAAATTGTAGCAACAATGAACTCTACTGGCACTCCATCGCTATTTCTTCATGCCTCTGAGGCTATTCATGGTGATTTAGGAATGGTTCAAAAAGACGATGTTGTCATTTGCATTTCAAAAAGCGGCAATAGTCCTGAGATAAAAATTCTAATCCCTATTTTAAAAAATTTCGGAAATACCTTAATTGCCATAACAGGAAACATGACTTCCTTTTTAGCAAAAAATTCCGATTGTGTTTTAAATACCACTATTGACTCTGAATCGTGTCCTAATAATCTTGCGCCTACTAATAGCACTACCGCTCAGTTGGTGATGGGTGATGCTCTTGCTGTTTGTTTAATGGAAATGAGAAATTTTAAAGCTGAAGACTTTGCTAAATACCATCCTGGTGGTGCGTTGGGAAAAAAATTATTGCTTAAAGTTTCGGCGATGCTAGTCAATTCTTTAAAACCAATAGTGAGCCCAGACTCTTCTATTAAAAAAGTGATTTTCGAAATTTCTGAAAAACGTTTAGGAGTAACAGCAGTAATCGACGACAATAAAGTAGTAGGGATTATTACCGATGGTGACATTAGAAGAATGCTAAGTTACAGAGATTCTTTTACCGACTTGACAGCTAAAGATATTATGACAAAAAATCCAAAAATGATACAATCGACCGATATGGTTGTTGATGCGTTTAATATCATGGAAGATTTTTCTATCACGCAACTTGTAGTTGTAGATCATGGTGAATACAAAGGAGTATTGCATTTGCATGATATTTTAAAAGAAGGAATATTATAATGGCAAAAAAGCAATTAAAAGAAATGTCATTTTTAGATCATCTTGAAGACTTAAGATGGTTGCTCATCCGAATTACTATAGGAGTTTTAGTAGTTTCTTGTTTATCGTATTTTATAATTGATTATGTATTTGACCAAATTATTTTTGGCCCCATTCATCCTGATTTTATAACCTACCGATTATTTTGTGAACTAACCACCTATCTCGGTGCCGATGACGGAGGAATGTGTGTAAAAGAAATGCCATTTATTATTCAGAGTACCGAAATGGGCGGTCAATTTTCTATATTTATTTGGACGTGTATTACGGCAGGATTCATTCTTGGTTTTCCCTATATTTTATGGGAAATCTGGAAATTTATAAGTCCCGCTTTGTATGAAAAAGAAAAGAAAAATGCCGTTTGGTTTATTTTAACCGCTTCGATATTGTTTTTTACTGGAGTTTTATTTGGCTATTATTTGATATTGCCCTTATCCGTTAACTTTTTTGGTGGTTTTAATGTTAGTAACGTTATTAAAAACGAATTCAATGTCGATAATTACATTGGCATGGTAAAAACGTCAGTGATTTCTTGCGGATTAATTTTTGAATTGCCCATCGTAATTTATTTCCTGACTAAAATTGGACTTGTAACTGCACAAACTTTAAGACAATACCGAAGATATGCTATTGTTATTATTCTAATTGTTGCAGCCATAATCACACCACCTGATATATTAAGTCAAATAATTGTATCTATACCACTTTTAGTGCTGTATGAAATAAGTATTTTTATCGCCGTGTTTGTAAATAGAAAAGAGAAAAGGATTGATTAATTAAAACTAGAAAAACCAAATCAACACTTCACTCATTATATAACTGTAGTTCATATATGCTCGATAATTAAAAAATCATTGATGCTTTTTTTAGAAGCGATAACCTATTGAAAAGCGTAAAATACCATCTATTCCCAGTTTTGTATCATCTGTATCTACTGTGCCTTGGTTATTTATGAATTCATTTTTCTCTGACAACGTTCTGCCGAGACCACCCACTAATTCATACATCATACCATTACTAGAAACCCATTTCTGACCAAGCAAAAATCCTGTACCTATTATTGACCTATTAAAGGCGTCAAAATCATTGTTACTATCAGTAACTTTAAAATCTTTCATACGAATATAAACTCCTGCATAAAAACCACTGCAAGGTTTATCTTCACTAGGATTAAAATAATATTTCCCTGAAGCCATAACACCAAAACCAGATTTTCTAGGGTTAAAATTATCTGATGATAGTGTTGTATATTTTCCCATTTCCGCACTCAACGTTAGCTCAGTACCAAAACGTGGAGCGACAAAATATTCTCCTGAAAGGTCTGGACTACCAAACAATAAACCAAAAGGATTTAACTTTACTTCAACTTGGGCAACAGTCGTTACAAAATTAAAAACTAGAACTACAACTAAGAGTGTTTTTTTCATATTGAAAATTTTATACAATAATAACCATTTAAATCAAGTAAGTGAACAAATAATCAAAACTTAACAATTTAATGTTAAATCACTTGCCCAAATCGTTTTTTTTTTTTTTGTAGATTTACAAAGATTACTACTACAAACTATCTCAAAATCAATACAACATGAAAAAACTATTTCTATTATTCACACTAACACTAGCTCTATCTTGCTGCAACAAAGACGACTACAAACCTAAAACAGAGCTTGAAAAACTACCACAAGCCACACAAACTGGTGCACAAACCTTTGGTTGTTTAATTGATGGTAAAGCGTTTGTACCACCTAAATTTGGAAGTAATGCTCCAAATGCATTTTATCAGTTTGTTGGCGGTGCTTATACTTTGAGTATTTATGGTGGAACAAGTGGCGGACCAAATCTAAAAGGAATAAATATTGGTTGTCTTGACATGCCTTTAATTCAACAATCAACTTATGAATTAAAAGAAGCCTTAACAAATAATTATTTTGGAAGATACAGTATTGGTGGAGGAATAACTTATAGTGGAACTTCTACAACTGAATTACCTGGAACATTAACCATAACACGTTTTGACCCAGCTAATTTTATTATTTCAGGAACTTTTAGCTTTAAAGCTAAAGAGATTTATACTGGAGAAACGGTAGAGATTACCGAAGGACGCTTTGATATGCAATACACAAATTAATAAAAAAATAAGATGAAATAAAAAAAATTAAAAAAAGAAAGACCATTCGCAAGGCGAAAAGTCTTTCAGTAAAAAATCAAATTAAACAACCGTTCAACTTTGTCTAATTCAACTTTCAAAATTATGAAAAAATTACTTTACCAAACATTAACAATTAAATGTTAATTAACTTGTAAAACTGTTTTTTTTTAAAAGTAAATTTACAAAACATTCATTTATAATAAATTACCCTATGAAAAACCTCTTATTTCTATTACTCACATTTTTTACTTTAAGTTGTTGCAACAAAGACGACGACAAACCAATTGCAGAAATTGACAAATTACCACCTGTAACACAAACAGGTGCCAATACTTTTGGTTGCCTCCTAGACGGACAAGCTTTTTTACCAAGCGGCGGCATAAATCCTCTAGACTGTGTGTACCAATTTGTAAATGGGGGGGGGTATTATTTTGTTCTACAAGGAAGTAAAAGAGATAGTGCTAACAACTCTTTGTTTCTTGCTCTCAGTACAGAAAATGTACAAATATTTGCAAATCAATCATATATTTTCAAGAACCAATTCTATACAGACAGGAGAACTTAAAATCACAAAATTAGATACTCAAAATCAAATTGTATCGGGTACTTTTTGGTTTGATGTAAAAGATCATAACGGTGTAATTCACCAAATAAGAGATGGACGCTTTGATATGCAATACACAAATTAATAAAAAAATAAGATAAAATTAAAAAAAGAAAGACCATTCGCAAGGCGAAAAGTCTTTCATTAAAAGATCAAATTAAACAACCGTTCAACTTTGTCTAATTCAACTTTCAAAATTATGAAAAAATTACTTTACCAAACATTAACAATTAGATGTTAATTGACTTGTAAAACTGTTTTTTCTTTTTTGTAAATTTACAAAACATTCATTTATAATAAATTACCCTATGAAAAACCTCCTATTTCTATTACTCGCATTTTTTACTTTAAGCTGTTGTAATAAAGACGACGACAAACCTAAAACCGAACTAGAAAAATTACCACCTGCAACACAAACAGGTGCCAATACTTTTGGTTGCCTCCTAGACGGACAAGCTTTTATACCAAGCGGTGGCATAAATCCTCTAGACTGTGTGTACCAATTTGTAAATGGGGGGTATTATTTTGCTCTACAAGGCAATAAAAGAAATCAAAATAATACACTTGTTGGTATAAGTGTAGGAACTCAAAATCTCCAAATTTATCAAAATCAAACATTACGTTTAAGCAATAATGAAATGGGAAATGCATCTGGTGGCTATTTTTATGGAGCATCATGGAATTATACATCTTCTGTTAATGATGGTGAACTAAAAATAACCAAATTAGATACTCAAAATCAGATTTTATCTGGGACTCTTTGGTTTGATGTAAAAGACCAAAATGGCGTAATACATGAAATACGAGAAGGACGTTTTGATATGCAATACACGCAATAAAACGAAACCTATTATGCTCTAAAATAACAGCTTAGTTAATCAAATACAAAAAATAATAAATAACTTAAACAACTCAATTATGAAAATAAATTCTCTGTTTCGCAAGTTTTTTCTTGTAATGACTTTGACAATTTTTAGTGTTGCAAAAGCACAAACCGTAAACACCGAATGGGCAACCAAAATCAATCAAACCTTTGCAGGTATCGACAAAAACAAAGTACCGCATAGTCTTTTAAGAGATTATGCTATGGAATTTACAGATTTAGCCGCTTATAATGGTATGTTAACCGACACCAGTTATGTAAGCAAAGGCACATTAACTTCTATTTACAACACGTTATTAATGGCACGTGTAAAAACCAATGTAACGGGATTAGTAAGTCCCTCATTGTTTAAACAAAACTGGAACAATTTACGTCAAAAAAACGCCATTGTACTTAGTGGATTATACTATAAATACAGCCAGTTTAAAAGCAATGCGTATCCTAATTTTGTTACAGTTACCAACAACACATTTTATGATAAATATGTTAGCGGTGTTTGGCAAAACCCTTATGAAGAAAAGCAAGTTTTTGCTATAACTACTCCAATTATTAAGTACAAAGGCCTTAAAACTACTGTTAAATTACCACTAACTTTATGGTATACTAACCAAGGAACTGCTGTGCAAAGTATTGCTGTCGATTTTGACAATGGAGCAGGATATATTGCCATATCTTTTAATACTAGTTATACATTACAATATACACAAGAAGGCGTAAAAAACTGGAAATACAAACTCACACTCACCAATGGTCAAATTTTATACAGCCAAAGCCGTATCATTTTTGAAGGTTCACTTTATGATGTTCCAAATACAACACTGCAACGCACTATCAATCAGACGTGTTCGCAAAATGCATCGGGCATAGACCAAGTTGAATTTGTAGGAACACAATTATATCTGGGAACCAAAAACACAGCAACTCTAGAAATAGATTATAAAGACAATGATTGCAAAATTAAAAAACCGCTAATAGTTGCCGAAGGTTTTGAAAGCGGTTTGCTGGGTGTTGAAAATGGTTTAGGTGATAATTATTATGGAAATTTTATACTTGAAGCGACCAATTTTACTGGAAATTTAGGTCTAGAAATTGCTTACTACGACATTATTTATGTTAATTGGGACAAGGGCAGAGACCATTTGCAAAGAAATGCGTTGTTGTTAGAAGACATAATTCTGTGGGTTAATCAACAAAAACTACTAAATAACAGTACGGAAAAAAACGTAGTATTGGGGCAAAGTATGGGAGGTGTAATTGCCCGCTATGCTTTAGCAGATATGGAGCAACGAAGTTTGGTACATAACACAAAATTATACATAAGCCATGATGCACCGCATCAAGGAGCAAATATTCCGTTAGGAATTCAATATTTTGCTCGCCATTTAGCAGACCAGTTTATTGGCACACCATTAGGTGATTTTCAGTTTGAAGTAAGCGATGGTAGTAATGCATCAATTGACGAGATAAGTGCTTTGCTTAATGCAACAGGCACACAACAGTTATTAGCAAATTATATAACAAGTGGATTTGAGTTAAACAATACAGTTCATACTAATTGGAAAAATGATTTGTTAGCGAAAGGTTACCCAACTCAAACTCGAAATATTGCTATCAGTAACGGAAGTCATTGTGCAAAAACACAAGATTATGATTATAATGCTTCTTTGTTTAGAATGAATGGTAATGCAAAAACAGGAATATTGGGAGATCTTTTGGGTTCATTATTAGGTATTGCCGATGATATTGCTTTGGCGATTGTTTTTAACGAACCAGCATTATTAGTAGGCATTTTACCTGGAAGTAGTAAATTTAATTTAGATTTTAATGCTAAGGCATTACCAAGTAGTAATCTGACTGCCAATATTTATACAGGAAAAGTGAGTTTTACTAAAAAATTGTTGTGGGTAGCTAATATTACGGTTAACCTCACCAACCGTTCCTATAATAATCCCGTAAATCTTTCTTTTGACAAATATGCGGGGGGAAAATATGAATTATTTGGAAAAATTAGTGATATAGCTCTTTTTGACGATAATGGCGAATTAACTCAATTTCAAGCGGATTTACTTAATTTATTTGCATCAGCAAATATAAGTTTCGGAGTAGAAAAAACTTTTGGATTTATTCCTACCACAAGTGCATTAGATGTTGGACGAGGTAATGTAATTCTTAATGATACCGATTATTCTAGAGTCTATACTGTTTTAAATCCACCAACAGGAAACAGAGCAATTCCTTTTCAAAATTTTATCACAGCATATGAAAATAGCAACAGTTTAAATGAAAGACATATATCTTTTAATACAAGAAATGGTAATTGGCTTGCGAGTGAGTTAGATAGCAATCTAAACAATAATATAGCTTTTGATTGCTCATATATTTGCGCAAACACCCAAATTTTAGGACCTAATACAATTTGCACTACAGCCAATTATTCAGTTCCTGCTATTAGCGGAGGCACCTATAACTGGACAATTACTGAAGGAGCTACTCTTATAACATTTACTGGTAATGGCACTTCAAACATAATTGTAACAAGAGTGGGTACAGGGAAAGTTACCATACAACTTACCTACGGAAATAGTACGTGCGGTAATCTAACATTGACAAAAAGCACTTGGGTGGGCTTTACTCGTTTAGCTGTATTAACAAATAATTCCGGCACACCCTACAATCCGTCAGCGTTACCCGATGGTTGTGTTTCGTATAATGCTCCTTTTTGGACATTTAAAACATCATCTGATTTTGATAACGTTTCTGAGTTCATTTTTACTTACAATAATGGTAGTACAATTACCAAGACTGCTATAGGCGGAAGAGCTACTATTACTGCTCAGGAATTAGGTATGCTTGAAGGACAGTCACGTACTGTGATCGTATCTCCTAAAAATTTGTGTGGTGTAAATTCAAGAAATGTGAGTTTTACCCTTTATAAACCCACAGCCTGCCAGTGTGGTTTTGGTAACAACTGCAACTTAGCTCGAATGGCAACTCAAAATATTTATGTTATTTACCCAATCCTTCAAATGATATAGTAAATATTGATTTAATGGATGCAAATAGTAAACTTGCAGTTAATGCAACTGTTTCAGGGGAACTTTTTGATTTAATGGGACATTCCAAATTAAAAGTAGATATGACAAACACTAAAACTAGTTTTTCTGTTTCTGGGCTTGCAAAAGGAATATATGTACTACAAATAAACATGGATGGAGTTATAGAAAGTCATCAAGTTTTTGTAGAATAATTAATAATTCAAAAAGTTTAAAAACGAGTTGTTATCAAATTAACAACTCGTTTTCTTTTTGTATTTCACTAAAATTATTTTATACATTTGCCATCATCTCTATTTTTAACTGAAAAGAAGTTATAATTTCTTAATGTTGCATAACAAATTTTGAACCACGGACATAAAATGATATTAAGAGCAGAAAATTTAGTAAAAACTTATAAAGGAAGAAGCGTTGTAAAAGGCATTTCGGTAGAAGTGAATCAAGGAGAAATTGTGGGACTTTTAGGACCAAATGGAGCCGGAAAAACGACTTCATTTTATATGATTGT
This sequence comes from Flavobacteriaceae bacterium, assembly GCA_947457255.1. Classification (GTDB taxonomy): domain Bacteria; phylum Bacteroidota; class Bacteroidia; order Flavobacteriales; family Flavobacteriaceae; genus Flavobacterium. The sequence goes on along the minus strand of CANGUZ010000027.1, from coordinate 18,543 downwards.
AGGATTGGTGAAACCTAATGCAGGAAATATTTATCTCGACGATTTAAATATTACCGATTTCCCTATGTACAAAAGAGCGCAACAAGGCATTGGTTATTTGGCTCAAGAAGCGTCAGTTTTTAGAAAATTGAGTATTGAAGACAATATTTTGAGCGTTTTGCAATTGACGAATCATACCAAAGCTGAACAAGAAGCTAAAATGGAATCGCTTATTGATGAGTTTAGTTTGCAACACATTCGCACAAATCGTGGTGACTTGCTTTCCGGCGGAGAACGCCGTAGAACAGAAATTGCACGTTGTCTAGCAACCGACCCAAAGTTTATTCTTTTAGATGAGCCTTTTGCTGGTGTTGATCCTGTTGCTGTTGAAGATATTCAGAGAATTGTAGCACAGTTAAAAAACAAAAATATTGGTATTTTGATTACTGACCACAATGTTCAAGAAACCTTAGCTATTACTGACAAAACGTATCTAATGTTTGAGGGTGGTATTCTAAAAGCTGGAGTTCCAGAAGAATTGGTTGCTGACGAAATGGTACGACGTGTTTATTTAGGTCAGAATTTTGAATTGAGAAAGAAGAAATTGGAGTTTTAATTCATATTTTAGAAGTTATTTTTTTAAAACCATTAAGACATTTAAGGGTCAATAAGAACAAGGCAGAACTAAATTTTAAATGATTTATTTTTTCTGCTTTTCACAAAACCCTAAGACAAACTAATTTTTAGTAAGATACCTTAACATTTTTGGACTTCCGTTGTAAATAGAAACGTCTACATTGCCATTAATTCCTGAAACGGTAGCTTTTTCGGTAAATTGCCAAAAAAGCCAATCATTCTTAATATCTTCAACAAAAAAATTGTAATTGGCAATCCAAAACGTATACTCGGTAAATTCGTCTTTTAGGAATTCATTATAATAATTTTCTCCAGTATAAATAATAGGTTTCACTTTATAATGCGCGTCTACTTTTTCGAGCCAACGTTTTAATCCCACTTTCAAACTATCTATGGATTGATTTTTGGGTAACTTTTCAATATCTAAAACAGGAGGCAAATCGCCTTTTTGAAGTCTAACATTTTTAATAAAAAGTTCTGCTTGTTCTAATGAGTTTTCATTAGGGCGATAATAATGATAGGCCCCGCGAATGATTTTATTGTTTTTGGCTCCAAGCCAATTGTCTTCAAACTCCGAATCGACTTTGTCTTTTCCCACTGTGGCACGAATAAAAACAAAGCCTATAGGAAATGTATTTTCTAAAACACGTACTGCCGACCAATTGATATTGCCTTGATATTGCGAAACATCAAGACCTGCAACTTTATCATCATACTTATTTAAAAGCTGAAAATTCCGAACATCAGACAATCGTTTTTCTTCATTATAATTGGCAATTTTATCAGATTTAAAACTAAAATAATAGGCTAAACCATTTCTGTAATGATAGGCAACTCCGAAAAGAAAAAGTGTAAAAAGAATTCCTAAAACAAAACTACCTCTGGTACCTTTCCAAAAAGAAGTTTTCTTTTTTGAGGTGGTTTTTTTTCTTACAGGAGCTTTCCTAACAACTGGTTTTCGCATTCCAATACAACTATTTTTTTGAAAATTTATTATTGATTACCGACAACAAAACATAAGTTACAATTACCAACGGAATGGCTAGAAACTTCAAGAAAATCAAAAATAAAATTGATAGGGATAGAAATACAATTTGAATTTTATTGTCTACAAAATTGAACTTTTTAATTTTTAAAGCAAATAAAGGAATTTCAGCATTTAAAATATAGGCGCTAAACAAGGTTGTTAATAATAAGAACCACTGATTGGTTAATGCTTCAATTACAAACAACGAATCGGTATTTTGTAAAACCAAAGGCAAACTCAGAATAAATAACGAATTAGCTGGCGTTGGCAAGCCAATAAAGGAGTCGGTTTGTCGAGTGTCAATATTAAAATTAGCCAATCTATAACAAGATCCCAAAGCAATGATAAAGCCCAAATACGGAAAAAGCTGCATGTAACTTGTTTGTGAAGTAGTTGAGTTATCAATCATTAATTGATACATAACTAATCCGGGTACAACTCCACTGGTAACCATATCAGCTAATGAATCTAATTGCAACCCTAAAGGGCTCGAAACTTTAAACAATCTGGCGAAAAACCCATCAAAAAAATCAAGGAAAATTCCTAAAGCTGCAAAAGCGAAAGTCATTTCGAAATGACGATGAAAAGCAAATACTAGAGCAATGCATCCGCAAAATAGATTTAGAAGAGTAATTGTATTTGGAATTTGAGCTTTAATATTCATTGTTTAGACCGTTTAGCTTTCAAAAAATACAAATTTAACACAATAAGTTAAAGAGAAGTACGTTTTTTATTTGATATTTTAATTTGGGTAAAATTCTTTCGAATTAATTTATCTCACCAAAGAAATAACCTCGTTAAAAAAGTATATTTTTGACAAAAAATAAACCACAGTGTTTATAAAACTCATTGATTTTGAAAAAAAGGGCTTTGTATTTATTCATCTTCGTATATTCCATAACGCATTCGCAGGCTGTTAGGAAATATTCGAATGAGTTTATGAATATTGGTGTAGATGCAGCCGCATTGGGTATGGCAAATGCTGTTACTGCTAACACTAACGATGTAAATTCGGGCTATTGGAATCCTGCAGGACTAATAGGAATTGAAGATAAACAAATATCGCTTATGCATGCAAGCTATTTTGCAAACATTGCGCAATATGATTTTGCGTCTTACGCTACAGTCATTGATGATGAAAGTGCATGGGGAATTTCTATGATTCGTTTTGGAGTTGATGATATTTTAAACACCACACAATTAATTGATTCTGAAGGAAACATAGATTACAATAGAGTTAGTAAATTTTCGACTGCTGATTATGGATTTACTTTTTCGTATGCTAGAAAATTAAAATTGCAAGGTTTTCAATATGGTGTAAATGCAAAAATCATAAGAAGAATAATTGGAGACTTTGCTAATTCTTGGGGTTTTGGTGTAGATGTTGGACTACAGTTTCAACGTAACGATTGGAAATTTGGATTGATGCTTCGAGATATTACAACAACTTATAACATTTGGAATATTAATGAGAAAGAATATGCTAAGGTTCAGAATGCAATTCCGGGTCAAAATCAAGATTTACCTGAAAGTACTGAAATTACGTTACCAAAAGCACAATTTGGAATGTCAAAAAAATTCGAATTCCATAACGAAACGAGTCTTTTGGCTTGCGCCAATTTGAACATGGAATTTGCTAAAACCAATGATGTTTTTGCAACCGATTTTGTAAGTATTGCTCCCGCTATAGGATTTGAATATGGCTACACCGATTTGGTGTTTTTGAGAACAGGATTTGGAAATTTTCAAAATGCAGTACAAATTGATAACTCAACAAATTTGAGCTTTCAACCCAATATTGGTTTGGGTTTTAAATACAAAGGCATTCAAATTGATTATGCTTTAACTGACATTGGAAACCAAAGTGCAGCTTTGTATTCAAATGTTTTTTCTTTAAAAGTTGATTTGGGAATTTTTAAATAATCAAAAAACGATGTTAATGTTAAAGAAATTCGTTTTTATTATTTTTCTTCTTGTAATTGTAAATGGGTATTCTCAGTTAACACCTATAACAAAAAATACAAGAGTTAGCGTTCTAACTGTTGGCACAGCAGATGAATCTCATTCTTTATACGGTCATACTGCCATAAGAATTAATGACAATACTACTGGTTTTGATTTTATTTACAATTATGGAATGTTTGATTTTCAGACTGAAAATTTTGTGTTGAAGTTTGTAAAAGGCGATATGCAATATTTCGCAGCGGCTTATCCTTACTCTGATTTTGAATACAGTTATCGAATTGAAAACCGTTCCATTTTTGAACAAGTTTTAAATCTATCGTTAGAAGAAAAAGAAAAATTATTTGAGAAATTGGGTGCTTCTTTGAATCCAGATACAAAATTTTACACTTATAAATTTATTGATAGAAACTGTACCACTAAAGTTGTTGATGTTTTAAATGAAGTATTACAAAAAAAACCTATTGTTAATAGAATTAGTGATAATAAAAAAACATATAGAACTGTTTTGTATCCGTATGCAATAGACCATTTTTATCAAAAATTAGGCATTAATATTATTTTTGGAAGCAAGGTAGACCAGCAAGATTCAAAAATTTTCTTGCCTTTTGATTTATACGAAAATCTTAAAAATACAACTTACAGAGGTAAACCTTTAGTAACGGAATCTACAACGTTATTTGCGGCTAATAGAACTAAACCCGGGTTTTCTTTTCTTGATAGTATTTATTCCTTAATTGGTATTCTTTTATTATTTATTATTTTCAAAAGCGAAAAAATTACTCTTTTCTTTTTTGGTGTATTAGGATTTTTAGGATTGTTTTTTATTTGGGCAGGATTGTATTCTTTTCACGAAGAGTTGTTGTGGAATTATAATGTTTTTCTTTTTAATCCTTTGTATTTATTTTTAATTTATTTTATTGTAAAAAACAATCTGAAATGGATTAAAATTACAAGTATTTTATGTTTAGGATTTTTAGTAATTTACTTACTTTATATGCTAAATAAAGTTCATTTTCCAATTGTTTTACCAATAGTTGTCACTTCTGTTTTTTTACTTGTAAAAGTCATTCAAAAAAACAATTTATTGCCCTCGGTAAAATAAAATTGTACTTATCGTTTTAAAAACAATATTAATGTCTAAAAAGATACTTCGGTGTTTAATGTAATATAAATCGTATTGTAATTTTATCAAACTATCGTCAATAGTTTCTCCGTAAGAATAATTTACTTGTGCCCAACCTGTTAATCCTGGTTTTATTACATGTCTAGTTTCATAGAAAGGCATTACATTAGCGATTTCTTTTACAAATACAGGTCGTTCAGGTCGAGGTCCAATAACTGCCATTTCACCTTTTAATATATTTATAAACTGTGGGAATTCATCTATTCTGGCTTTCCTTAAAAATTTTCCAAATGATGTAGCCCTAAAGTCATTTATAGTTGCGAAAACCGCTCCGTTAGATTCAGAATTTTTTTTCATAGTTCTAAACTTCAAAATCTTAAAAACTTTTCCATTAATACCTACTCGATCTTGTGTATAGAAAAGTTCACCTTTATTTCCAATACAATTACCTAATAAAATAAACGGCACTAATAAAACACCTACTGCCAATCCAAATAACGAAATTAATATTTCTATAATTCGAACAACTAATAAATAAAGATGATTCTGATTGCTTCTACTGAATGGGAAAAACCTATAAAAGTCTCTTGCAACATATTGAACAGGTATACGTTGTGTAATACTTTCATATACTTGAGTATATTCTCTAATGATATAACCATTTTCTAATAGATGAATCAATTGGTTGTATAAGTCTATTGTAATTCCATCCGTTTTTTGCGAAGCAATAACCACTTCTGAGACCGAATTTTCAACAACAAAAGGTTCTAATTTTTCGAGATTTATACTCTTTATAAAATCATTCTTGTTATTTTTATTGTCATTGGTACTATCAGAATTGATATACCCCATAACTTTATAATGAGGGTCTGCATTTTCTAAGCCTAATACTAGCTCTTTTAACTGGTCTTTGTCGCAAATTAAAATTACTTTTTTTGTAAATCGATTAGAAGCTAAAAAACGCACATATACCATTCGCCATAAAAACAAAGAAAGAAAAATTGCCACATAAAAAATTACAATTTGTATTCTATTTGTTGGTAAAACCGGAGTATATATTGGTGTAAGTAAGTAAATTAAAACTGTGGTAGATGCTGTTAAAACAATACTTTTAATTACTTGAAATTGGTTACTCGCGACTTGTAAATTGTACATTTCAAATACGGTTCCAAATACAGTCAGATAAATACCTAAAACAATTGTCCATAAATAATTGGTTTTAGCAATTTTGAAATAATTAAAATCAAAAACCATGCTAACAAAATACAAAGCAAGCATTACAGAAAGCACATCAAAAAGTCTCAGCAAGACCTTTCGTTCTGAAATTTCGAAATGTATTTTTTTATTGATAACCATTTAAATTTTAATAGTCTTTTATTGTGCAAATGTATACAAAGTTGTTACACTAAATCAAGAAAGCACTTGCAACCATTTATTTTTTACTAAACTCCAATCGAATTGTTGTACTAAATCATGAGCATTAGCGACTAATTTATTTCTTAATTCATCATTAATTATAAGTTCTTTAATACTTTTTGCCATTGCATGAATATCATTATCAGCTACAAGCAAAGCCGTTTCCCTATCTTTTAACAAAAAAGGTATTCCACCAACATTTGTAGATATTACTGGTAAACCCAATGCCATTGCTTCAATGACACTAATAGGTGTATTATCAAAATGAGTTGTATTCAAAAATATATCATATTGTTCTGAATATTTAACCCACTTATTTTTTGATAATTTCCCTGCAAATTCTACGTTTAAATTTTTATGATTTGCTATTTTTTTAAGATTTGGTTTCATACTATCTTTATCAGGACCAACCATACACAACTTTGCATTTGGAAACTCTTTTTTTATTTCAGCTAATACACTTAAAGCCATTTCTGGATTATATATTTCATGTAATGACCTGACCCATAATAAGTTTGGTTCGCAACTGTTTCTTTTAGTAAAAGTATAATTTTGAATTTCAACAGTATTTGGAATGCAAATTAATTCCGCATAACCTCTATTTTTAAATGCTTCTAATAAATATTCTGATGGTGCAATATTCATATATGCATATTTAAAAATCATTTTGCTTAAAATTGGGGTTTTTATAAGTCTATTTGGCAAATCTCCTCCATGAAGTTTTGGCATGAATTTTATGCGATATAATCTGCATAATTGACTTATTACAAAAGCATACCAAAAATTATAGGTGCTGTAGGTATCGATTAAGACATAATCAACTTTTTTTCTGTGTTGAATGGTTCTGAAAATCATTTCAGAAAGACGCAAAATTTTATTCTTTTTTGAGGAAGCATAAATTAATTCATAACCTTCCCTTTCTAACAATAGTCCTAATGTTTCTATAGAAGTAACCGTTACATTATGCCCGGAAAGCTTATTCCCAATGTACAATAGGTTTTTTTTCATTGATGACAACTTTTAACAGAGATAATGAATATATAAATGCTGGAGCAGCCAAACGCATGGCTGCATGATTTATAGTTAAAATCCAAAAAACTATAAAACACAATAGATAAATATTATGATTATTATCCAAATATAAAAATAAAGGAGTTGCAAATAAAATCATTAAAGCTAAAATACCCAATGAACCATGTTCAGCAAGTGTTCGAGTTATTTCATCATGAGATACAACAAGAAACCCCATTCTTTCTGCACGGAGCTCTGCGGTTTTTCCAACACCAACGCCAAAAAAAGGATACTTAAAAAACGTTTCGAGCTCATCTTGAGCCAATTCTCCCCTTCCTGTAAATTGATCCTTTTTTTGTCTTCCTCTTGAGTCTTGATTGGCATATCGTTTATCAATTAAACCGCTTGTTTGTAAAGAAGAATAAACCCATACAGAGACCATTGTAATGGTGATAGCTATTAAAAGATAATTCATTTTTATTTTTGCTCCAGAATTAATATTAAAGTAGGTAATTAATATTAAAATTATCAACATTAAAAAACCAGTCATCATTCCCCCTCGTGAAAAAGTCACTAATCCTCTATAAGAAATATCAAAAGCTACTATCAAATTAACAATAAAAAGCAATTTAGAATTTGAAAAATATATTAATCTAGATACAAAAACAAACATACCGAAACCCAAAATAGTAGCTACCTGATTAGGCCCAAATCCTCCTGATGTATCAAAATTAGACCCTGTACTCGTAGTACTCGTAATAACGTCTCTGATGCTTGGTGTATATAATGTAAGATATATTACTGTAGATATTATTGGCAACCCCACAAGTAAAAGAATTTCATTTATTTGTTTAAAAGTAACTTTTCTAGTATAGCAATATAAAGAAGATATCCCTAAACAGATTGGTCCTGAGGTGTTAAATGAAATTCTATTTTGTAAATCTTGAGTATATTTAAGAGAATAAAGTGCAATACACATCCCTGGTAACAATAAAATTAAATAAATCCAATAAGCTGCAGCATCTTTTGAAACTCCTTTGTAATACATACCAATTACCATAAATATTATTACACCATATTTTGAAAACTCATAATTAATATTACCTCCAGTCATTCTTAAAACAACCTCGCTACCAACAATATAGGCTGATGCATATAAAACTTCATTATTTTTATTTTGTGAATTAATAACAAAATAAATACCTCCGAGGAGAATTGTGTATCCATATACTTTTGGAAAGAATGGAATGTAATATATTGCAAAACCAATAGCTATATGAGCTAAAATTAATAATAAATACCTTTTTTCTGATTCTTCCATTTTTATATTTCTTGTAACCAATTAATATATTCTCTTATAATTGCAGATTCAGAATTATTATTAACAATTGTTCTATACAACGCATTTCCAAAATTTAATCTTAATGGAGGTTTTTCAATCAAAGTAATCAATGATTCATAAAATAACTCATCACTTTCAGATGGAATACTAAAACCATTTACACCGTCTTCAATAATTAATGGAATCTCTCCTACTTTAGTGACAATAACTGCCATCTTATTCAATCCATATTCCAACAAAGAGACTGGTAATCCTTCAGATTTTGAAGTAAGTATAGCTATGTCCGTTTGATTTAAGATATTCACAATATCATTTCTAGTACCATATAGATAAACAGTTTTCTCTAATTGATTAGAAAAAATCGAGGTTTTTAACTCTTTAGAGTATTTATCTTCAAAATCTTTTCCAACTAAATGAAAAGTCCAATCGGGATTTGTGATTTGCAATTTTTTTGCCACCCGAAGAAGCAGGAAATGGTTCTTTTGATCTCTTAAATTAGCTAAACAAGTTATTCTTTTTCCTTCATTACCCATTAGTTTAGTTTCTTTAGCATAACTATTTTCATTTTTAGTAAAATTAGGAAGATAAATTACATTTTTACAATTTAATTCCTTTATTGCCCAGTTTTTAAGTTGATGATTCACCGCAATAATACCTTTGAAAAAAAAGGAAGAAATTTTTAATAGAACCCATTTCTGTGATCTTAAAAACTGACTTAATCCATTATGATCGTGCCATATAATTTGGATTTTTGGATACAAAACTTTAACTAATATTGCAATGAAGTAAGAACTACTATGGGGCTGAAGTATTTCAACATCATTTTTTTTACAATATGCCTTTAATCTAAAAACAGCATTAATGTCTACCGTGCTTTTTCGATTTAAAAAAAAATAATTGACATTGTTTTCAATCTTACTTTTTAAATCTCCTTCCTTCCTAGTAGCTACTAATCCTGAAAAATTAATTTCATTTGAAAGTGCATTAGCAAAATTTATGGCCATTCGTTCAGCACCTCCAACTTCTAGAGAATCAATAATTTGAACTATTCTCATGGATTTAATAAATTTTTAATCTCCGTTTCAAACAAATCTAAAGTATATTTTCTTGACCATAGAATACTTTTTCTAACTTTACTATCGTATGCTTCTTGATTATTTAGAATAGCTATTATTTGTTCTAAATCGTCATTAAAATTCATTTTTAATAGTAATCCTCTATTACCGTTATCTAACATGTTTTCTATACAAGAGACTCTTGTGGTAATAGGCAAACATCCCCAAAACATAGATTCTGCAACTACTTTTGGCCAACCTTCACTTTGTGAGGGTAAAATCATAAAATGGCTTTCTTGATACACTTTTTTAATACTTTCCTGAGAATGATTCCCTTTTAGGTGAATAAATTTTTCTAAATTATTCTGAAAAATATATTCTTTTAAACTATCTGCTTCTTCTCCATTTCCATATATAGATAAATTAACTTTATACCCTCTCTCTTTTATTTTTTCTACAAGTTTTACAGCATACAAAGGTTGTTTACCTGTAGATAAAGTTCCTACAAAAATAAACGAAATTAAATTTTCAAAATTTCTTATAGCAATAGGTAATTTTTCTTTCTCCCAATAGGAAGCTGTAAAAAACGGTTTAATATTTTTAGAACTACTTTCCCATTCACCATATACTAAAACTTGCATATTTTTTGTTAAAAATGTATTATTTAAAATCCATTTTTGCAATCTATAACTTAAAGGCTGTTTCGATTTTGGGTCCCAATTTCCTGCATATTTTGTTGTTTTCTTCTTTTTAGGGAAGAAAATTTGAACTATAGCCCCCATTAAACCAATATTTCCGGGGCAACGTAAATGAATGTGGTCTGCCCAAATCATTGATTGAAATATTTTATAAAAATTAAAAAAAGAATATAAAAATGCTATAATGAAATTATTGAATGATTTAACATTAAATTCCTTAGCAAAAAATATTTTTGATATTGGGAAATTAATTTTTGAAATCAACAATCCATTATCTTCCTTCCAAACAGGGCAAAAAAAGGCAATTTCATCTGAATATTTTGCCCAAATTTCTAATTCCTTTACATAAGGACTATATGCATTATACAAATTATTTTTTTGTACCAATGGAGAAGATGATATTACGATTAGTTTCATTAAATATAACCTTTAGAACCTCTATCAGATACTATATAAGCTGGAACGCCAAGAATAGTGCAATTAGACTTAACATCCGTATTTACTAAAGAACAAGCGCCTATTAATACATTATCTTCTATTACTATTTTTCCTGCAACTACGCAATTTGCACCTATATATACGTTATTACCAATTATTGGAACTCCTCTTTTATCTCCTAATCCAGAAACTCCAATAGTAACCCCTTGAGAGATATTACAATCATTTCCGATAACTGCATCAGAATTAATAATTATTCCGCCAAAATGTCCAATATAAAAAGAATGCCCAATTTTAACCGAAGCTGGTATGGAAATCCCAGTAAGTATTTCAATCATTTTTTGCCATGAATACATAAATAACATAAATATATGCCGAAAAGGCTGTATTTTAATTTTTTCATTGAAAAAATGAGCAATTCTATATTGAAAGATAGCCCAAAAAGCCTGAGTAAAAAATAAAATTACAATGAAATTTGATCCATAATTTTTCATTTTTTTATAATCAGAATAGATTAAATGAAATGTAGTCATATTATTTTTCTGAAATTGAATTGTAGAATTCAACATTTTTCTTTACAATTATGTTCAAATCATACTTATTAATAACAAATTCTCTTGCTTTTTTCCCTATTAGCATAGATTTTTCTTTATTTGAAAGAACCCATATTATTTTTTCTGCTATTTCATTTGGATTTAGCGGGTCACAAAGCAGGCCTGTTTCAAAGTTTGAAATTGTTTCTATTCCTGGTCCTAATTTTGTAAAAACTACTGTTTTTTCCATTGCCATGGCTTCTGGCGCAACTAAACCTTGGGTTTCCATGTGAGATGGAAAAACACAAACCGCAGCTTCTGCATATTTTATGGGAATTAATTCATACGAAATTGCCCCGTGAAAATGAATTGCATTGGCTGTTTTTCCTAGTTGTAGTAATTCATTTTTTTTTAATTTTTCTATATATGAACTTCCATCCGGGAAAAACCAATCTCTACCATAAATTTCTAATGTTGCTTTTGGAAAACGTTTCTGTACTATTGGAAAAGCTTGTATGAGCTGTCTAATTCCTTTTTTTTCGCAAACTGTTCCTGCAAAAACAATTCTATCTTCAATAATTTGAAAATCTAATGGTCGAAATAATTTTGTATTAATTGGGTAATTTATTAAAACTGTTTTTTTGTTGTTGTAACTCAAATATTTCTCAGTATGCGTCTTTACATATTGAGAAACTGCAATAAAACCATCTGCTTTAGAAAATGATTTTTTTTCCTGAAATCCTTTCCATTTATTTATACCTCTATTCTCAGCCTCGCTAAAAAAATGATGTCCGCCATGCAAACGAATTACATATTTTATGCCAACTGTTTTTTTTATAAATGCAAGCCCAAGTTCTGAGGTTTCTATAATATCAATTGGGTATTTCTGGTGAATTTCTTCAATTTTAGAGTTAATTTGATTAGAATTGAACCACCAGGAAATTCCTTTAATAAAATTTTTCTTTAAACGAAAAATTTTTATACCTGATTCATTAGTTTCCTCGTTATTAGAAGTATAATTTATTCCAACCACACTTACATCTATACCTTTTTCAACTAATTTTTCAGCAATGGTCTTTACAAAACTTCCTATTCCACCATGAGAAAAACTAGGTTTAGGATATTCGTGCGTAATGAAACAAATATGCATTATTTTATATATTTAAAGCCGTATTAATTAAAGCTGATGACTTACTGTAATCTGCAATAACTATTCTTTTCCAATCTTGCATTGCAATTTGATTTTCATGTAATTTATAATTTATCAATTTGTCTATTATTTCGCTTTTATCATTGAGCCAAATTACAGCTTCATTACTAGGCATACTTCTAAAATGTTGAAACCCATATATTGTTTTAGCGGACCAATTTTTATTTAATTTATATGCTTGATCATAATTGATAAATACACAAGGTTTTTTTAAAATTGCAAAATCAAATGCCATTGTAGAACCCAAATTTATAACAATATCTGAATAAAAAACAGTACTGACCAACAATTTTACATCATCAAAAGTAGGATAAATTGTTGTCCAACTTGAATCAGTATTAAAATTCCATTTAGGGGTTACTTCTTTTATCAAGTCAGGATATTTCTTTCTTACATCCTCAAATCTCCCTGATATATCAGTAGGACAACGTCGAAGTAGTATTTGATATTCGTTTTCTAATCCAGCTTTACTAATTTCTTCAGTAATATCTTCGAGATATTTTGGATCATCTGGACAAGTTGTTATATCATCTCCAGAATAACAGATTATTTTTTTATTTTCATTTAAATTGTAGGTTTCAAAAAAAAACTTTTTATCAATAATATTATTTTTATCCTGATAAAATTCAAATTGAGGAGTTCCTGTTACTATAATATCGTCATTATGAATTTCAGGATAATAAATACTCATTTCTTTTTTCATATGGTCAGACCAAACTAAATATTTATTAGCTCGTAGTGCTAATCTCGCTTTAGGCAAATTGTCCCAAGAATAAATAACCGTTGTAGTTGGTATACCTAAATCATGTGCAGCTGCAAAAATTGTTGCCATTTTCAGTCCTCTTTGATGTGTACAAATTATACTTTTAGGTTTTTCTTTTAATAATAGGCTAACAATATCTTTATAAAAAAAATTTTTACGAATCGCTTTCTGATATTTTATTTCTAATTGCAAAATAGCGTCATAACTTGTGTAGAAACGAGATTGAATTTCTATCCATTTATAAAATATTTTCTTGATAAATGTTTTTTGATTCCAAACCCAATTGGTTAAGATTGTTTTATTATTTACTTTTTTGGCATTATAATATAAACGAGAAAGACAAATTAATTCTCTTAAATATTTTTCTTTTATTGATTCCTTATAATCTGGAATAGAAATAGTATTCGAAATGTTTTTATAATGTTTTAAATAATCTAAGACTTCAGTTCCTAGATTATGAAATATTACCAAATCTTGCACTTCATCAAAAACTTTAGAGTATAGGTAATTCCTTATTCCTACTCCATCTGGAACTACTAATAGAATCTTGTCTTTTTGCATTTAATTATCTATAAACTGTTTTTGGTGATTGAGTTTCCAAATATCGTCTTTTAATAACAATTTAAGAAATAACTCTGAACTATTACCGTATCCAAAATCATTTTTGTAAAGCTGACATTTGTGGGTATCGATAACAGATAATGCCTTTTTTATAGAGGTAAAAGTGTAATCTACATTAATAATATCTGATTGTACAGTTCTGTTTTGCTGACGAGTTCCTATATTTATAATTGGAATTCCGTAATAAGGAGCCTCACGAATTCCTGCACTACTATTACCAATAATAAATTGTGCATTCTTGAGAAGAGTTAAAAAATATTCAAATCGAAGTGATGGAAAAACTCTAAAACGTGAATTCATTTTAAATTCTTGATAACTTTCTATGATGTACTTACTTCCTAAATCGTTATTGGGATAAATAATAATATAATTGCGATAATCTTCTAACAATGCATTTACAAAATTATCTGTATATTCTTTCATCTCATTTACTTCAGTTGTAACAGGATGAAACATTACGATTCCGAATTGCTTAAATGGAATTTGATAATATTCTTTTACTTTTTCTAAACTAGGCAATGCATCTGAAAACATAATATCAATATCAGGCGAACCAATAGTATAAATTGATGATTCCATTTCACCCATTTGAAGTAATCGTTTTGCCGCTTCTTTATTTGACACAAAATGAATATGACTTAGTTTAGTTACACTATGACGAATGAGTTCATCAACAGTTCCAGATAATTCACCTCCTTCTATATGCGCAACAAGAATATTATTTAATGACCCTACAATAGCTCCAGCTAAGGTTTCTACTCTATCACCATGAACCACAATCAAATCAGGTTGCACATTTTTACAATAAGATGACAAACCCTCAATGGTTTTTGCTAAAGTTAAATCCATGGTGGTTTCGTGAGTATTATTTTCAAAAGAATGCACATTTTTAAAATTGCATCTTTCAATTTCAATAAGTGTAAATCCGTACTCTTTTTGCAAATGCATTCCGGTAACAAAAACAAATACTTCAAAATTTTGATGTGAGTCAAGAATTGTTATAAGCGATTTTATTTTTCCGAAATCGGCACGAGTTCCTGTTAGAAATAGGATTTTTTTCATTTATTGAAAATCATCAAAGTTTAGTTGCTCGTCATTTTGAATATTGCGAGTCGCTTTTTTACCAAGTAAACTATCAAAATATTCTGCTAAAATTTTTCCAGTCCCTGGTCGTTTTACCCAAATATTTTTTTTGGTTAGTTGTTCCCCTTTTTGGATATTTGAAATACTACAAACGGTTGCAAAAGCAAAATCGATAGTGACTTGTTCTTCCTTTGCAGGTTCTTTAGTTCCACCACGCATTTGCCAAATTTCATTTGAACTTACTATTAAATCAGAACAAGCTCTTTCATCCATACTACAAACAATATCAGGTCCGGTTCGTTGCATATGGTCCGTAAAATGTCGTTCTAAAATACTAGCTCCAAGCGCAACAGCTCCCAAGCAAGCATTATTATTTAGTGTATGATCTGAAAGTCCGAAAACTTTATCAGGAAAAGCATTATGCATTTGTATCATTGCTCCAAAACGAACTAAATGAATTGGTGTTGGATATAAATTTGTTGTGTGTAATAATGCAACTGGAATATTGTGTTTGTCAAAAATGGTAACTGCTTTTTGAACACTTTCAATTGAATTCATTCCAGTACTTAAAATTACAGGTTTTCCAAACGAACAAATGTGCTCTAAAAGTGGATAATTATTGCATTCTCCCGAACCAATTTTATAGGCAGGAATATCAAATTTCTTCAAACGTTCTGCTGCAGCTCGAGAAAAAGGAGTAGAAATAAAAATCATGTCTTTACTTTCGACATAGTTTTTTAGTTCAAATTCATCTGCTTCATTCAAAGAACAACGTTCCATTATTTCATAAATTGAAACATCGGCATTACCTGGGATTACTTTTTTGGCAGCACCGCTCATTTCATCTGCTACAATGTGAGTTTGATGTTTTACCACTTCAACTCCAGCACGTTTGGCAGCATCAACCATTTGTTTGGCAATTGCTAATGAACCTTCATGGTTGATACCGATTTCTGCGATTACTAATGGTGGATAATCAGTTCCAATTTTTCTTCCTGCAATTTCTATATAGTTTGGCTTCATTTTTTTTAACAATTAAAAATTAAAATGATTTAATATATAGTTAGCATAATCCAAATCATTTTGTGTATCGATATCAACATGGGCAAAAATATGATTTACAACAAACGGAAAAGCATTTTCTGAAATTATTTTATTATCTTGAATTGACTTGGCTTTACTTATATATAATAATCCATTTTCAAAAAATAGCGGCTCTAAATCTTGACTTCGTTGCCCAATTTCATAATTAAATGGAATAAATTTAGAATTGACAATTTTTCCGAATTTTTGATGGTTTTGTGAAACTGTAAATAAGCTATCGGAGCTAGTTTCTTTAAATGTATTATAACATTCTTTTAGCAAACTTTCTGGTCGAAGTGGATTAGTAGGTTGTAATAAAACTACATTTTCAACTTCATCTTTTATTGATTGTAAAACATGTTGCAACGTGGTAATTGTAGGTTCTAAATCACCTGAAATTACTATTGGTCTATCGATTACTTTAGCTCCAAACTGAAGTGCTATTTCTTTAATTTTTTCATCATCGGTTGAAACATAAATATCATCAATAATTTCACTATTAGCTTGTGCAAATAAAATGCAATGCACTAATAACGGATAATTTCCTAACAAGAGAATATTTTTGTTAGGCAATCTTTTAGATCCTCCACGAGCTGGAATAATAGCGATTGTTTTCATTAATATTGTTGTGCCTCTGTTTTTGTTAATCCTTTCAACTGCAAAAACAATTTCCAAATATTTTTCTGGTAATTTATCCTGTAAAAAAGTTTGTTTTTGAACAAATTAGTAAAATAATTGGTTGAATTGGGTTGTAAAAAAGGTGCTTCTAATTGAAATTTCATCATTTCAGTTGACTCGTTGACTGCATTCAAATCAACCATCCATTTCTCGTTAGTATTGCCCATATGAAAGGCATAATTATTTGCTGTAGTCAATCGCCAATGACCATTTTTAACGACCGGATAATCAAGAAGTAAATTTTCGCTATCGCCACCTAAAGCAAATGCTGTACTTTGGAAAGGTAACTTTCTAAAAATATCGCCTCGATAAGTTGCCACAAAATGACCTGAACCAATAACCGCTTTGAAATTGTTGCTTTCGAGGGTCAAATATTTTTGCAAGTGAATGTCTTTAAAATAATTTTCATTACCCACACTTATGCCAAATTTCTGCATAGAATTTGGGTTTTCGACTTTGGTAAACTTTAGTTTTTTTGAAAAATAATTGTCAAAAATTACATTAGCTGTTAGGTGTTTTACCATTTTCGAATTGGGAACCAAACCAACCAAACCTGCTTTTGTAAAATGAGTAAATACGTGATAAGTTTCTTTTTGCCAATCTTTTAAAAACATTACATCAGCATCAGCAACTGTTATTAATTGGAAGTTATGTCCCGAAATTCCTTTAATAATTGCATTGATCTTACCAATATTATGAACGGTAATTAACTCATTTATTTTCTTTTTCTGTAGCAAATCGTTCAGAAACAAAACCACTTCATCACAACTACCATTATTTACTATAGTAATAAAGGTTTTATTGTGCGAATTTGCAAAAAGAGAGTTTAATGAGTATTTTAAAATACTAAAACTATCTTTAAAATAGCCCTCAAAATTGGGTAAATATATAGGAATAACGATTTGATGAAAATAATTATTTTCAACTATTGCATTATCTTTATTTGGATTAAAACCTATTCGCATAATTTATAATTATATAAATATTCATTTACTTATTCATTTAATTTTGCATGCGTATCATACCAACCCGGAACAGGTTGTTTTGTAAACAATTTAATAAATTTTAAAACTAATTTTTTTATAAATATTCTATTTGAAATTAATCCATAGTCACCAAGCAATTTATAACCTAAAAAAATAAGTATATACCTGAAAATAGCCCTGTAATAACTTAACCAATTATAAGGTAAATCATTACCAAAAAGACCTGTAGAACCACTTTCGAATTTATAATCTATAAATTTACCTTCAATAGAATTTTTAGGCTCTTTTTGGAAAGCAACATTTTCCTGATTGACAATTTTAAATTGACTATATCTGTTTTTTAGCAATAAATCCATTTCATTTTTTAACTCATTGAAAGATACTTTCTCTGACTCAATAGATAAATAACTTGGCTTCTGATCAAAATCTAATAAAGCATTCAAACAAACTCTATCCATTCCTTCTATATCTATTTTAAGATAATATGGAATACCGTATTTTTTTAATGCTTCATTAAAATTAACTTTATTAACCTCAATAATTTTAATGTCCTTTCCCCGTTTAATGTTCCTTTTCATCCAACTTTCATCTACAGTTCCCCAAACACTAAGCTTTTCATTTACATAAAACTTTATTATAGACTCATTCGGATTTGAATCGTTTTTATGGTCAACAATGGCACCTTCAACAATTATCAATTTACCCTCTTCAATTTCTTTATAGAATATTTTTTTACAAAAAGAGACTAACTCTGGGTTTGCTTCAAAAGCCACTACATTAAAACCTTTTTTTAGATAAAATAAGGTATCTTCGCCTTTATGCATTCCAACATCAAAAATTAAGTTGTTGTTTTTAATCATTGTAAAATTGATTTAATTATTTATCTAAATTTTTTA
>CANGUZ010000026.1 GCA_947457255.1 Flavobacteriaceae bacterium | reverse complement strand
TTAAAAAAGAAATAAATTTCATAAAAACATTAAAAAATCATTTTTAAAGTTTAAAAGATAAAACCACTCATTATTGAGTGGCTTTATCTTTTTTAAATTCCAATTTTGGTAGAATTTCTCCGGAGATTGGAAATTGTTCAAGTGTTTTAACGGAAACATTTTTTACCACATTTTCTTGACCATTTTCAATAGATTTTAAATAATCCGTTGTTGCAGCTTCAGACATGGCTCTCCAACGTTGCCCATCTTTTATTACAAACCATTCTCCTGAAGTTGACATTACGACTTTACCCTCTAAACGGTCGAAATCAGTAATTGTATCATTAATAGTGACAGTTGCATTATTAGATTTTAAGTTTTCAGGATTGTTTTTAGTATTGCAGGAAGTAAAAATCATGCCAACAAATGCGATAATAAGGAACGTTTTTTTCATTTTTTTCATTTTTAATTATATGATGACTTTATTGATGTTTTAATCAAATGAATTGCAAATGTCGTTATTTCAGTTTAAAATATGAAAAAATATGCCCACATTTTAAATGTTTAAACTTGATTTTTTCTAAATTATGTTACATTTGAGATTTAAATTTAATTTTAAAACGATTTGGAAAGTTTAATTTCCTTTTTTATCAATTTATAACACTAAAATCAATCATTTTTCAAGATGGAGTTAAATAATATAAAGTCTAATTTTTATGACTATTTATTTTGTTTATTGATTATTATCCTTCCCTATTCGATAAAGTTTCCAAACATTTTAATAGTAATTTTAAGCTTATTTTTGATTTTTGATTTTAAGGAATATAGTAAAATTGATTTTAAAATTTTAAAAAAGACAACCTTAATAACTTTATACATATTAATACTTTATTGGCTATCCAAAGGGTTCTTATCCAATACAATATCAGAAAATAAATATTCCTTGTACGTCATCATTCTTATTGTGCCAATATTGTTTTTAAAAATTAGAAACAGTGATAGGATTTTATTTGCTATAATTATTTCTGTTTTTATTTTGTCTCTGAGATCTATCTACGGATTGATTATACATTACTCTGCCAATAATGAATTATTACCTTTTGAAGGAGATATTGTTAATGCCATATTAGGAATGGAAAGACCTTATTTGGGTTTTTTCTCAGTAATAGCAATTATTATATCAATAGAGTTGTCTTTAAAACACGCAAAATATAAATATATTCTTTTAGCTTACAGTGTTTATATTGGTCTTTTTATTTCAGTAATTTCTGCACGAATTTCAGGACTTACTATTTTATTTCTAATTATATTGTATTTAGTTTTTTATATAAAAATGTCTTTTAAGAAAAAAACATTACTTTTTTTAGTATTGGGACTGTCCATTTTTATTGTGATTCTCTCAAATAAAAATCTTAGAGAAAGACTTTTTATAACAAATAACTATGAAGAATCATTTGCCAAAGTTAAATTGCATGAACCTAGAGTAATCATCTGGGGTTGCGCCAATGAAATTATGAATTCCCCAAATTTTAATCATATACTAGGATTAAAATCTGAAAAAGAGTTGGATAATTTATATGCTTTTTGTTACGATGAAAAACTCGAAAATAAACATAGAGCTAACTTCTTTATTACTTCAAAACTTAATTCTCACAACCAATTTATTGGCACATATCTTACATCAGGCATGATTGGTCTTTTTTTAATGTTAACTTTTTTCATTTCGCAAATAATAATATGTAGGGCAAATTATATTAAAACATTCATGGTAATTGCATTGTTTTTCTTTTTTATGGTTGAAGTTGTACTACTGCGCCAACTGGGTGCTTACTTTTTTATAATTGTTATTTGCATAATAAATATTTGTCCATTAAATTGTAGTCAAAAGCATTTACAAAGTTAGCAGCACAAAATAAATTGCTAAATTATTAGTAAGAGGAGTAGTATTATTTTTCAATTTGATCCTATGAAAAAATAAATTTATTTAAAGTAACAAGAAATTAGTGCTTTAAAATTTTTATTTTTATCAAATAAAATAGAACATCTTTCCAATGATTTTTTACCAAAATCTCTTCTGTTTTTCTCATCCTTTAAAATTTCTAAAAAAGGATCTAACTCGTCAATTGTATCGAAAAGAAATCCTGTTTCATTGTGAACAACTATATCTTTATTTCCAATAACATTAGTTGCCAAAACAGGTTTTTGTAGAGCCATAGCTTCTAAAACGGCTATTGGCAGACCCTCCCAAAGTGAAGTTTGTATGTAAACATCAATTGCGTTGAGTTCTCTTAAAACATTACTTTGCTCAAGCATCCATCCAGTAATACGAATGTTAGGAGCTGTGATTTCATGATTGAGTTCGCCGTCTCCAATCCAAACAAAATTAAGATCAGGATATTTCTTAGCAATTTTATTAAAAAGATATGGATTTCTAGCAAATGTTATCCTACCCACAATACCTATCGTTAAAATTTCATTTTTCTTTTCAATAAAATTTTCTCTCACAGAGTTAATATCAATCCCATTTCTAACTAATACTGATTTGCCTATTCTTGAGGCAATTTCATACTCGGTGTCTCCACAAGCAATAGTCTCCCCTCCAAAAATTAATTGAAAATATTTTTCAATTATCCAATATGTTTTTTTACTTAATTCAGAAATATCTGTTCTTAAAAATGCATAACCATGTGGAGTATAAAATATTTTTTTCTTTTTAAACAATAAAAAGCACGCTATTCTTCCTAAAACTCCAGCTTTAGAAGAATGAAGATGAATAATATCCGGATTTAATTTTTTGAGTTCTTTAGTTAATTTTATAATCGATTTTAAATCTTGAAAAGGAGAAAAATGTCTAACCATATTTAGTTCAAGAAGAGAAACGCCTTTTGAGAATTCATTTCTTGTTCTTTGAGAATCCACTTCTTTTCTATTACTACTATAAATAATAGTTGTGTCAATAGTTTTCTTAATTTCATTGTCTCCAAAGAAAAAGGATAAATCTTTGAAATAAGTGTTTACACCTCCCGCTAAAGCTTCTACAATATGAACAACCTTCAAAACGATTAATATTTTTTTGTAAAAATATATAAAATGAAATTAAGAACAACTTTAAATTTCAAACAATCCTTGTAAAATAAAATATTAAAATCCTTTAAAATTTCAATTAGAAATTACAAAAACGTATTAAAGTAATTAAATATAAAATAATTAAGTGATTTTCCTTTTGGAATTATAATGATAAGTTTATTTTTGGCAAAATATTTCTATATTAATAAATGGTATTCCTTAGAGTTAAAAATAGTTTTTTATAACTTTAAAAATCAAAATTTAAGTATATAACAAAGAATTTATTAACCAAATTAAAAGTTAATATTTATATAATAAAAACATAATTTTTCCGTTATTTTAATTGCCAAACAAACAAACATGAAAAGAATACTTATTACTGGAGCAGCAGGTTTTTTAGGATCACATTTGTGCGACCGTTTTATTGCCGAAGGTTATTTTGTAATTGGTATGGATAATCTCATTACAGGCGATTTAAAAAACATAGAACATTTATTCAAACTCCAGAATTTTGAGTTTTATCATCATGACATTACCAAGTTCGTTCATGTTCCTGGAGAATTAGATTACATTCTGCATTTTGCCTCTCCAGCAAGTCCCATAGATTATTTAAAAATCCCTATTCAAACTTTAAAAGTAGGTTCACTAGGAACTCACAATCTTTTAGGTTTGGCTAGAGTTAAAAAAGCAAGAATTTTAATTGCCTCTACTTCTGAAGTGTATGGAGATCCCTTGGTGCATCCACAAACGGAAGAATATTACGGAAATGTAAATACCATTGGGCCTAGAGGTGTATATGATGAGGCGAAACGTTTTCAGGAATCTATAACCATGGCTTATCATACTTTTCATGGCGTAGAAACAAGAATCGTTAGAATTTTTAATACCTATGGACCAAGAATGCGATTAAACGATGGAAGGGTAATTCCTGCTTTTATTGGGCAAGCCTTACGTGGAGAAGATTTAACTATTTTTGGAGACGGTATGCAAACCCGTTCTTTTTGTTATGTAGATGATCAAGTAGAAGGCATTTATAGATTACTACATTCAGATTATGTATATCCAGTAAATATTGGCAATCCTGATGAAATTACCATAAAAGATTTTGCAGATGAAATCATAAAGTTAACAGGAACCAATCAAAAAGTGGTCTATCATCCTTTACCTATAAACGATCCGTTGCAAAGACAACCAGATACTACAAAAGCAAAAGAATTATTAGGATGGGAGGCAAAAGTATCAAGAAGTGAAGGAATGAAAATTACTTATGAATATTTCAAATCATTATCAACAGAGGCGCTTTTAAAAGAAGAGCACAAAGACTTTACAGGATATATTCATTAGTATGACGGCAGGCACAGGAAGATATTCTAAATATATCAGACCAATAAGTGTTTTTTTCGACTTATTGGTAATAACTATTTTATGTTTGTTTTTTTTTAAAGAATTAAACTTAAACTCTTTGTATTATCTAGTATATCAAACGCTAGTTTGGGCAATTATTGCTTTTTTAATTCAATTTTATGGTATTTATCGATTTACAACTCCAGTAGAAATTGCCTCTAAAATTTTAAAACAGGGCATTTTGTTTTTATTGGTAATTATTGCTTTTTTTCCGTTTTCAAAAACCGTTCTATTTAGCGGTAAAGCTATAGCTTATTTTATGCTTTCAAGTTTTATTTTGATTACTATTTTTAAATTTTTACTTTTTTATTATTTAAAGAAATATAGAGTTGTAACAGGAAGTAATTACAGGAGTGCTATAATTATTGGATATACTCCAGAATCAATTCGATTAAAACAACTTTTTGAAACAAGAGTAGATTATGGATATCGATTTTTAGGTTTTTTTTCAGATAAAAAATCAAATAGTAATATAAAAGGTAAACTAGAAAATGTAAAATCTTATGTTCTAGATAATGGAGTGAATGAAATTTATTGTTCTTTAAACGAAATTACGAATGAGCAATTAAAAGATTTGGTAGATTTTGCCGATGAAAACCGAAAAACTATAAAGTTTATTCCTGACACTAAAGAAATTTTCGCAAAAAATTTAAAAATCGATTATTACGAGATGTTTCCAGTATTGTCTCTGCAAAAGACAGCCTTACATGACCCAATAACAAAAGTTTTTAAACGAACTTTTGATATTTGCTTTTCGGTATTAGTAATTTTTGGTTTACTTTCATGGCTCGTGCCATTACTTGCTATATTAATTAAATTAGAATCACGTGGCCCAGTTTTTTTTAAACAAGGAAGACCTGGAATAGACGAAAAAGAATTTTTCTGTTATAAATTCCGGTCTATGCAAATTAATAAAACAACAGAAATTGAAGCGTCTAAAAATGACCCCCGAGTAACTAAAATGGGTCGAATTATGCGAAAAACCAGTATTGATGAAATGCCACAATTTTTGAATGTTTTACTTGGTGAGATGTCTGTAGTGGGTCCAAGGCCCCATCTATGGTCACAAAATAAAACCTATGGCAACAGAATAAATAAATACATGATGCGTCATTATGTAAAACCAGGCATTACAGGTTTAGCTCAAGTAAGAGGATTTCGTGGCGAAATAGAAAGTGATGAAGATATGATTAATCGTATCAAATACGATGTTTTTTATATTGAAAACTGGTCCGTAATTTTAGATATAAAAATTATTGTTCAAACTGTTTTTAATATTTTTAAAGGTGAAGAAAAGGCCTATTAAATGACTTTTTTTTCAATCAAATTTTTAATTTGAAGACTTAGATTAAATTGTGATTTTGAATGTTCAAAAATTTGATTTTTAATCAATTCAATATCCGATTTTTTCATTTCAGAAATTTCTTCTAAAACGGCATTTAAAGCAATAAAGTTTTCTACTTCTGCAATCCAACCTAAATGATTTTCATTTATAATTTGCTCTCCCTCTCCTCCACCAAAATAGAGTATAGGAATCCCTAAAGTACTATATTCAAATATTTTTGACGGTACTGAACCATAAATTCTCGATTTTAAAGGAACGAGTGCAACATCAAATGTGGTTAGTTTTAAAATTAAATCATTACGTTCTAACATACCGTGAAAAACAATTTTTTTAGACGGATTGTTTTTTATGTAATTTTCAATTTGGCTTTTTTCTGGTCCTTCTCCAAAAATGTGAAATTCAATGTTAAGATGTTCTAAATTTATTTTCTCGCAGACTTCTAAAACGCCTTGAGCTATTCCTAATAATCCCGCGTAAAATACTTTAATCGTAGCGTTTTTAGTAGTCTTTAAATCAAAATCTTTCAATTGATGGTCAGGATAGTTGCGGTATAAGTGACATTCTTTATCAGGAAAACACCGATGAATGTGAGTAATAATTTCATTAGATTGACCTAAAATTACTGTTGCTTTTTTGTAAATAAATCGTTCAAAAAACAAAGATATTTTATGCGAAAAAGAATTCACTTTTAAAACTCTTAATTCTATTGCTGCTAATGGCCAAAGATCAGAAACATTAAGAATTATTTTTTTTTGTTTTAAAGAAAGTACGAAAACACTAATGAAAGAAAGCAACAATGGTGGTGATTGAATTATGACTTTTTCTGGTGTTTTTTTCAGCAACAAATAAAAAAATAATCCAACTGAAAACGATAAAACAGACAGAATTCGAATAAAAATTCCAGCACTATTGCTCGGATAAATCCAAAGTCGTTTGACTCGAATATTTTGCAGGTTTTCTTCAACAAAAAATTTCCCTCTGTATTCTGGAAACAAAACGCCTTTTGGATAATTGGCGAGCGGACAAAGTACAGATACCGCATAATTATTTTGATGTAATTTTAAAGCCAATTGCTCAATTCTATTGGCAGCAGCACCTTTTTCGGGAGGATAATAATTAGATATAATTAATACTTCTTCCATTACAGTTTTTCTAATATAATAGAAATAATTCGTTCAGCTGCTTTACCGTCCCAAAGCTCAGGGATGCCGCTTTTTTGTTTACCGTTTTCTAGAAATGAGCTGTAAGTCTCTTGTAGCTTTTCTATTGAAACCCCAACTAATGTATTGGTTCCTATAGATTGTGTTTCGGGTCTTTCGGTATTTTCTCTTAATGTAAAGCAAGGAATTCCCAAAACGGTCGTTTCCTCAGAAATTCCTCCTGAGTCTGTAATGACTGCAAACGAATTTTTAACTAAGTACATAAATGCTAAATAGCCTTGTGGCTCAACAAAAAGTATATTTTTAAACTCTAAAACTGATTTTCCAAGTATTGCTTTTGTTCGTGGATGAATAGGGAAAACTACTTTTTTGTCTTTAGCCAAAATATCGATTCCCAACAATAATATATTCAATGATTGTTCTTCATCTACATTTGATGGGCGATGTAAGGTTAGGATAATATATTTTTTGGTTTCTAATTGATGCTCTTCCCAAAAATTAGGCTTTGTAATTCTATGCAAATTTTGATATAAAGTATCAATCATTACATTTCCCACAAAATGAATTTTAGATGCTTCTGTACCATTTTTTATAAGATTCTTACTAGCCCAAGTTGAGGTGGTAAAAAAATAATCAGAAATGCTATCCGTTACAATTCGGTTTATTTCTTCAGGCATAGTCATATCGCCTGAACGAATTCCCGCTTCTACGTGTGCAACTTTAATGTTTAATTTTTTAGCCACGATAGCACAAGCCATAGTCGAATTGACATCTCCAACAACAAGAACTAAATCGCAAAGATTTTCTAATAATTCTTCTTCAAAAGCAACCATTATTGCTGCCGTTTGAACAGATTGTGATCCGCTTTTGACGTTTAAATTGCAGTTGGGTTCAGGAATATTAAGTTCTTCGAAAAAAGTAGCGCTCAAGTTTTTATCATAGTGCTGACCAGTATGGACTAGTCGAAAAGAAATAGTTGCGCCATCATTTTTCTTTTTCTCAATCGCTTTAATAATAGGAGCAATTTTAATAAAATTTGGGCGCGCGCCAGCAACTATTGTAATTTTCATTAATGTTATTTTTTGTAACCAATTTTTATTCTTGGCTTTTCATCTTCTTTCTTTTCAGCTAATTCATCGATATAACTAAAAACCAACTCAATATTTTTATCATGATTTTCTAATTTCTTTTGAATTTGAAGAATATCGGCTTTTATATTACTAGTATCCAAAAGCATTTGACGTACTTTGGTAAATATGCGCATAATTTAAATATTAGCTTGAATCGCTTTGTCACTATTCAAAACACTTGACAACATTAGAACGCCATGTTCAGTAAAAACCATTGGAAAATAGCGCAGACCCATCTTTTCAGAATTGGAGGTCACAAATTGTGATCTCCAATTTGCAAACTCTTCTTTTGTAAGTTCAAACATAAAGTCTTCTGGAAATCTTGAGATATTTCTTCTTACTGCTTGTTTTAAAACTCTGGTTTCTATACTATAAAGTAAAGCTAAATCACGATCAAGCATTACTTTTTGGTTTCTAATAAAATAAATTTTATTAGAAATTAATTCTTCTGAAATTAGTATTTCGTTTTTCATAAATTTTTTTAAAGTCACAATTTGTGATTTCCAATTATTTAACTAATGAAACAAACTGCTTCAATTTTCCACTAACACCTCTTTCTAAAACTCCTTTTCTGGTAAAAACATATTTCAAATTAGGTTCTAAGTAGTCTGAAAATACCTTTTCAATAGTTTTTATTTCTGCTTTTTTTAGTGGCATTTCACTAGTATATTGAATTTCAAAAGTATCTGTTTTTATTTGTATTATGACAAATTCTTTTACATTTCCGTCATCTCCAAATAATTTTTTAGTTATGGAATAGAATGTCATTCCAGGACAAGTCTTGCCACTAGGTAATATTGCAATATCATTAGTGCGGCCAGTTAATTTTTTAAGAATAGGTTTTTTAAGGGTACTCTTTTCATCTAAAATACCATAATCACCAACTTCATAACGAATAAAAGGATGTGCTTTATTATAGAGATTTGTTATCACAATTCTACCTTCTTTTCCGTATGGTAGAGGTTGGTCATTTTCGTCTAAAATTTCTACAAATAAAGTTTCTGCATTTACTTGCCATTCATTTTCGGGGTTTTGAAAAGCAATAATATCCAATTCAGCAGCTCCATATTCGTTTATTACAGGAACGCCAAGATATTCCTCCAATAAGAGTTTATCTTCTTCAAATAGCATTTCAGAAGTGACAATACATGCTTTTAGAGTAGGGCATATTCTGGTTAATACAAGACGCCTTTTTTTTAAGTGCTTAGCTAATAAAACAATTGAACTTGTATATCCGTTTATGTAATCGAATTTCTTTTTCTTAAAAATTTTAATAATTTCTTCTAAGCCTACAAAGGATAAATCAAATATGTTAAAACGATATCTTCTACTGAAAAAGTCCTTAATGCGCAATTTTTTATTGGCTATAAAACTTAACGGCATGCCATAAAATCGAGCCTGAAAGGAACGGTTGCTATCTATATTATACCAAGCGAAGCGTCTCATGATATTTGCCCAAATTATAGCATGACAAAATTTGTCTTTAGCAAAAACTAATGGGTCACCACTAGATCCTGAAGTGGAGTTAATATAAATGTTTCTTTTAGAAAAACCTTTTGAAAGTCTTTCTTTTAAAGGCCTTTGAAAATCGATTTTTTTCAGTATGGGTAAATCTTCCCATTTTTCGAAAGTAGATTTCCCAACAAAATTTTGGTAAAACAAATTATTATCCAGATGAAATTTTACAATTTCAGACTTTCTAGCCGATAAAAAATCAGCATAATCTTCTTCTGAAACAGCTAAAATTTCATTTAGTTTTTCTTGTGCTTTCTCAATTGGAAAGCCATTTAATTTTAAAGAAAGAGTAAAAAGTTTAAACACTTAGGTTAATTTTATACAAAAGTAATACATCGCTACAACTATCAATCAACAAATTTTTAAAAATTGTTATTGATTACGTTTAAAAGCGATTATTTTTGCATTTCACAACTCACTACAAAACAATGACAATTTTATTACTTGGTTCAGGGGGAAGAGAACATGCTTTTGCTTGGAAAATGCTTCAAAGTTCACTTTGTACAAAACTATTTGTTGCTCCCGGAAATGCTGGGACAGAATCTATTGCAACAAATGTAAATATTAGTCCAACTGATTTCGATTCAATAAAGACATTTGTACTACAGGAAAAAGTTGAAATGGTAGTTGTTGGTCCGGAAGACCCATTAGTAAAAGGAATTTTCGATTTTTTTGCAAATGATACCGATTTAAAAAACATTCCAGTAATTGGGCCTTCCAAAAAAGGAGCGCAATTAGAAGGAAGTAAAGAGTTTGCTAAAGAGTTTTTAGTAAAACATCAAATTCCAACGGCGGCTTATGATAGTTTTACTAAAGAAACTGTAGAAAAAGGATGTCGTTTTCTAGAAACATTGCAACCTCCTTATGTTTTAAAAGCTGATGGGTTGGCTGCAGGAAAAGGCGTTTTAATTATTCAGGATTTAGCGGAAGCTAAGGATGAATTAAGAAATATGCTTGTGAATGAAAAGTTCGGAGAAGCAAGTTTAAAAGTGGTAATCGAAGAGTTTTTAGACGGTATTGAATTGAGTTGTTTTGTTTTAACAGATGGGAAAAGCTATAAAATTTTACCAACCGCTAAAGATTATAAACGTATTGGTGAAGGTGATACCGGATTAAATACTGGGGGAATGGGAGCCATTTCACCAGTGCCCTTTGCTGATGACATTTTATTAGAAAAAATAGAAACTAGAATTGTAAAACCAACTATTGAGGGATTGCAAAAGGACGGAATAGTTTATAAAGGGTTTGTGTTTATTGGTCTTATTAACGTAAAAGGAGAGCCAATTGTTATTGAATACAATGTACGAATGGGAGATCCAGAGACGGAGGTAGTAATACCAAGATTAAAATCGGATTTGGTTGAATTGTTTGTGGCTGTGGCAAATGAAAAACTAGATGAAGTTTCCTTAGAAATTGATTCTAGAAGTGCAACAACTATAGTTTTGGTTTCAGGCGGTTATCCAGAACATTTTGAAAAAGGTAAAGTAATTTCAGGTATCGAAAATGTTACAGATTCAATCGTATTTCATGCAGGGACAAAAGCCGATAATGAATTTGTAGTGAGCAATGGTGGGAGAGTTTTAGCCGTAACTTCTTATGGAAATGATTTTCAAGAAGCCATAAAAAAATCGTATCAAAACATAGAAAAGCTACACTTTGATACGATGTATTTTAGAAAAGATATTGGCTTTGACTTACTTTAAGAAAGAATGTGCCGTTGTATCTTGGTTTTCTTCGTTGTTTTCCTCGTGTAATTTCAATTGTTTTATCCAATAAACCATTGCAACTGTGCAAATAATCATAAAAATCCAATTGATGCCATTAGCTACAAACCAATGTTCTAGTTCTAGTTTTCTTAGATAGTGTAACGGAACAAAAAGTACATTCTCAAATAACCACTGTATTCCTTCAAAAAATGCTCTCATAATTTTAAAATTATTTTTAAACAAGTATTATATTTACATTTACAAAAGTATAAAATATCCTTATGTTTACAAGTCTTTTTCGAAAATCTACACCATTAAATTATTCAATAGTAATTTTAGGGGTAATTTTATTCTATTTTTTGGTTCAAATTCACTTTGTAACCAATGTGTTTACAAGCATAAATGCGATAGAAAAAATAGTTTTGTTGGCAATCATTTTTGGCTCTATTTTTACAACAAATTTTATTGTTAAGAAAAACGGATTGAGCAAAGACAGTGCCTATGCCGTTTTTTTTTACTTTTTATTGCTATTGTTTTTTCCAAATGTTTGGAATAATAAAAGTTTATTATTATCTAATTTTTTTATCTTATTAGCTATTCGACGATTAGTTTCATTGCAATCGTTAAAAACTCCAAAGGAAAAAATTTTCGACGCTTCTTTATGGGTTTTTGTTGCGGCAATGTTTCATTTCTGGAGTATTATTTATATTATTTTGGTATTTATTGCTATTCTTTTTCATGCTGCAAGAGATTATCGAAATTGGTTTTTACCATTTATAGCCTTTTTTACTGCTTCTTCTATTTTTGTATTGTTTGCTTTAATATTTGATAAGAGTTGGATTAGTAAATTGCTTTCTGACACTACAGTAAATTATAAAATTGACTATTTTGTTAAACCCTCACAAAACTTGGCTTTGTCGGTTTACGCAACTATTGGTTTGTATTTTGTGCTGTCGCTTTTAATGTCAATGTCTAACAGACCTTTAATGCTACACACTTCGTATAAAAAAGTGCTATGGTCTTTTTTTTTAGGAATAGCAGTTTTTATAGTATCCACAAATAAAAGCAATGATTTATTAGTGTTTACAGTTGCTCCGTTAGCTGTTATGATAACAAGTTATATAGAAATGGCACAAATAAAATGGCAAAAAGAAGTCATTATCGCTTTTTTAATTATAAGCGGATTTATAGCTTTTTTTTATCAATTATAATTTATTTCCGTAAGCCAAGTCTCCAGCATCTCCTAAACCAGGAATAATATAATTTTTATCATTTAGTTTTTCATCTAAAGTAGCAACCCATAAATGACAGTGGTCTGGCAGATGATTTTTAAGATAAGCAATACCTTCTGGCGCAGCGATAATAACAGCAATGTGAATTTCTTTTGGCAATCCTTTTTGCATTAATTTTTCATAAACCGCAACTATAGATTGACCAGTAGCTAACATCGGGTCTATTAGTAACAATGTTTTATTTTCTATGTTAGGAACGGCTTGATATTCTACTAAAATATCAAAAAAAGCATCATTATTAGGATGGTGTCTGTAGGCAGAAACAAAACCGTTTTCAGCACTATCAAAATAATTTAAAAAACCTAAATGCAAAGGCAATCCCGCTCTAAGTATAGAACACAACACCAATTTATCTGAAATCTCTGTAGTTTTTTTAATTCCAAGTGGTGTTTGAATTTCTACATCAGAATAATGTAAATCTTTACTAAGTTCATACGCCATCACTTCACCAATACGTTCTACATTTCTTCGAAAACGCATGCTGTCATGTTGAATGTTTACATTTCTAATTTGTCCCAAAAAATGATTGAGAATACTGTTTTCGTCTGATAAGTAATGTATTTGCATAATTCGAATATAAGATTATTTATTTACTTTTTTATAGTAAAAGTTTTTTATAAACTATAAAAGTATAAAAAGTATCTTTGTCTTTTAAATTTTTAAAGATATGTTTTCAAAATTAGCTTATTCTGTATTTGAACAAAGTATTCAAGATTATCATCAATTTGATGATGTTAATCAACCCATTAACAATCCTTTTCCGAAAGATAAGTTCGAACATTTACTATATCTAAAAAACTGGATTGATACTGTGCAATGGCATTATGAGGATATTATTCGGGATCCAAATATAGATCCAGTTGCTGCGTTAACTTTGAAAAGAAAAATAGATGCTTCGAATCAAGAACGTACTGATATGGTTGAATATATTGATGGTTATTTTCTAAACAAATACAGCACGGTAAAAGTAAAAGATACTGCAAAAATCAATTCTGAAAGTCCAGCATGGGCATTTGATAGATTATCGATATTGGCTTTAAAAATTTACCACATGAATGAAGAAGCTACTCGCGCAGAAGCTACTCAAGATCATAGAGATAAATGCCAAGCCAAATTAAATATTCTTTTAGAGCAAAGAACCGATTTGTCTATAGCTATTGATGATTTATTAAATGATATTGAAAACGGTGACAAATTCATGAAAGTGTACAAGCAAATGAAAATGTATAATGATGACGAGTTGAATCCTGTTTTGTATCAGGGTAAGAAATAATTTTATTTGACATCTAAATTGTCGAAAAAGCCACAACATATAGCCGTTATGAGACTTTCCGCAATGGGAGATGTCGCCATGACGGTTCCTGTTTTAAGAGCGTTTGTGCAGCAAAATCCTGAAATTAAAATCACTGTAATTTCACGCCCTTTATTTAAACCTTTTTTCAAAGGAATTCCAAACATTTCTTTCTTTGTTTTTGATGAAAAAAAGCGAAACAAAGGATTTCTAGGATTGATTCGGTTGTTTTTAGATTTGCAAGAATTAAATATTGAAGCTTTCGCCGATTTGCACAATGTTTTACGTTCTAAAGTTATCAGAACACTATTTGCTATAAGCGGAAAAAGAACGGCGAAAGTAGATAAAGGTAGAGCTGAAAAAGCAGCGTTAATGCGTGCAGAAAACAAGATTTTCATGCCATTGCAAACCATGTTCGAAAGACATGTTGCTGTTTTTGAGCAATTGGGTTTTACTGTAAATTTATCCAATCCAATATTCCCTCCAAAACAAACTTTAGATTCTGAAACAATCCATTTAATTGGAGAAAAACATGGAAAATTAATTGGGATTGCACCTTTTGCTCAATACGATTCTAAAGTTTATCCTATAGATTTAATGCAAAAAGTTGTAAATGAATTAGCATTAAATAAAAACTACTCGATATTGCTTTTTGGTGGCGGAACCAAAGAAATTGAACTATTGAATTCACTTTCAAAAAATCAACATAATGTTATTGTTGTTGCAGGAAAATTAAATTTTCAACAAGAATTACAGCTGATATCCAATTTATCTATCATGCTAAGCATGGATTCTGGAAATGCGCATATTGCTGCGATGCTAGGTATAAATGTAATTACGCTGTGGGGGGCAACGCATCCATTTGCTGGTTTTTCTCCATTTAATCAGCCTTTCGAAAACGCATTGGTTTCTGATAGAAATATATTTCCAAAATTACCCACTTCAGTTTACGGAAACAAAAAAGTGAAAGGATATGAAGAAGCAATGGGAACTATTTTGCCAGAAACAATTGTTGAAAAAATCAGGAATACTTTAAAATAAATTACTTATTCAATATTAATGATTCTTTCCAATCTTTAATTGAAATACCAAATTCAGTTTTTATTTTCAATTTATCTAAAACACTATATTTTGGTCGTTTTGCAGGTGTAGGAAATTCAGAAGTTGGTATAGGCTTTAAATCAATTATAGTGTTGTTTATATTGAATATTTCTTTGGCAAAGTCATACCAGCTAGTTTTTCCTTCATTGCTATAATGATAAATTCCGTAATTTTGGCTTCCACTCAATACAATTTTAACTAGAGCTTGTGCCAAATCGACAGCATGCGTTGGAGTACCTATTTGATCATTTACAACGTTTAAACTATTTCTTTCATTAGCAAGTTTCAGCATTGTTTTCATGAAATTATTTCCAAATGATGAATACAACCAAGAGGTTCTTACTATAAAATAATGCTTTAAATGTTTAATTATTTCTATTTCTCCTTCTCTTTTTGTTACTCCATAAACTCCTTGAGGATTTGTGCTGTCTTCTTCGGTATATGGAGTTTCTTTAATTCCGTCAAATACAAAATCGGTAGAAACATGAATTAATGTAGTACTAAATTCATTACATATTAAAGCCATGTTTTTAGCTCCTATGACATTTACAAGAGCAGCTTTTTCAGATTCTGCTTCTGCCTTATCAACTGCAGTATATGCAGCTCCGTTAATACAAAAATCAGGTTTTATTAAGGTAAAAATTTCTCGAATACATTTATTATCAGTAATATCTAATTCTGTTGAAGTATAAAAATGAAATTGAATATCAGAATAGTGCTCCGAAATAAATTTTAAAGATTGTCCTAACTGACCACTAGCTCCTGTAACTAAAACTACCATACTTTCCTTGCATTTTTTAAAGTTGGTTGTACTTTGTCCTTTTCTGAAATATGAAATTGACTTTCGGGAAAACCCCAATCAATATTAATAGTTTGGTCACTATATAAAACTCCAGCTTCACTTTCTTTATTATAAAAATTATCGCATTTATAAAAAAATGTAGCGGTATCACTTAATACTAAAAAACCATGAGCAAATCCCTTAGGAATGAAAAATTGATTTTGATTCTCCTCAGATAATAGAGCAGAAACATATTGTCCAAAGGTTTTAGAATTTGGACGAATATCTACTGCTACATCTAGCACTTCCCCAGATAATACTCTAACTAATTTTGACTGTGCATGTTCTCCAACTTGATAATGTAGTCCTCGTAATACTCCTTTTGATGAAAAAGACTGATTGTCTTGTACAAAATGAACATTTTGACCTATTCCATTTTGAAATGTTCTCTCATTAAAACTTTCCATAAAATAACCTCTATCGTCAGTGATTATTTTTGGTTCAATAATGAAACACCCTTCCAATTTTGTGGCGATGAAATTCATAAACTATATTATACTCATTAAATGACTACCATAACCACTTTTTAATAATGGCTGGGATAATATTTTTAATTGATCTGCATCTATATAACCCATTCTAAATGCGGCCTCTTCTATTGATCCTATTTTTAAACCTTGACGCTCTTCTATGACTTGAACAAATTGTCCCGCCTGCATTAAAGAATTAAATGTTCCTGTATCAAGCCAAGCAGTTCCTCTATCAAGAATACTTACTTTTAACTTTCCTCTATCAAGATATTCTTTATTAATATCTGTTATTTCTAGTTCTCCTCTGTGACTAGGTTTTATATTTGCAGCAATTTCTACTACATCATTATCATAAAAATAAATACCTGGAACTGCATAATTAGATTTTGGATGCTCTGGTTTCTCTTCTATTGAAAGCACCTTACCGTTACCATCAAAATCGACTACTCCGTAACGCTCAGGATCATGGACATGATAAGCATATATAATTCCTCCATCTGGATCGTTATTTGCTAATAATAAATCAGATAATCCCGTTCCATAAAATATATTATCTCCAAGAACTAAGGCTACTTTATCATTTCCTATAAAATCCTTTCCAATAATAAATGCTTCTGCTAAACCGTTAGGATTTTCTTGAACAGCGTATTCAAAACGACAACCTAATTTTTTCCCATCACCTAATAATTGTTTGAATAATGGTAAATCATGCGGTGTTGATATAATTAAAATCTCTTTAATCCCTGACAACATTAATGTTGACAGAGGGTAGTAAATCATTGGTTTATCGTAAATTGGCATTAACTGTTTGCTAACAGCTAAAGTTAGTGGGTGCAATCTTGTTCCAGATCCACCAGCTAATATTATTCCTTTCATAACTATTTGCTTTAGAGTGTTATAGGATTAATTTTGGTTTGCTTTTTGGGATTGTTTTTTATAAAAATTGATGAAGAAATGTATTGAAATGAAAATAAATATAAATAGAATGGGTAAAATAAATTTTAACTTTCCGTTAATTGATTTAGTATTTTCAATGTTAATAGTACTACTACTTTCTTTTACAATTTTATCTAAACTAACCAGTTCGACTCTTAAATAACCTTGTTCTGATATTAATTTATCTTTTGTTTGTATTGCATCGTTAAGCTGTGTGTTTTCATTATAATAAATTAAACTATTACTCTTGGTACTATTATTTATTTTAGAAGTAAAACCATCTAAAAACCCATCTATTTGATTTATAATAACTTCATTTGCCTTTATTTTAAGGTAAACATTATTCACTGTTTCTTTCTGAATTTTAGTGTAAAAATCACTTGTGTTAAGAAATTTTAATAAGGGACTAATTACTTCTTTAGCACTTATTATAGATTTTGTGCTAAAAGATATCTTATGATAAGTATAGTTTTTACTAGTGGCTTTTTCTTCAAGTATTTTTTTAATATCTCCATCTTCTGCCATTAGTTTTAGTAATTCAAAGTTCTTTTCACTACTTGTATTGATAAATTTATAAATATCGATTACTGGTTTAATCTGAATATTTGTAAGTTTAATTGATTTACCAAATCCAACTGATTTTAAAAAAACGGTATCCCCTTCTTTAATTTTAGAAGTTAATAAGTCTATTTTAGAATATAAATAATCAGTGCTATTAAAATTCGGTTGAACTATAATTTGATGATCAAAAGTCTTATCTGTTTTATCTAAGAAAAGACCAAATCCGAAACCTATTACTAATAAAATTGCAATAATAACAATGTTCTTAACTGCAAATCGAATGCATTTAAATAGTAAAGTATTTAATCTTTGAAAAAAACCTCCTATTTTTTCTGAAATTTGTGCTAAATCAATTTCTTGATCTTCAATATTTTTATTTGAGTTTGTGCTCATTGTCTTTTTATTGTATGTTAAAAATTTGTTCTAATATCTTTATTGTAATTAAATAAGTAGGCTTCACTCCAGTAGTTCCTAATCCTCCTGAGGCTAAAGTACTTCCAGTTTCTAAAGGATTATCTGAAGCATAATACGCATATCTTACTTTTACATCTTGGTTAATGCTTTTTCTAATTTTAGATGCTGATTGGATGGCTTTTTGATAATAAGCACCTTCCATTTCTAGACCTATAACTCCCCAGGTAGATTCATGGAAAAACTTTAGTAAGTCTTTATTTTGTAGTGAAGTGCCTAAAACGGTTACCATTGGCCCAGCAAATACATCAATATTATTTCCTTCTAACATTTCCTTTGTTAATTCGTTTTCAAAAGTATAGTTATCACCAGTTCCTTCATTAATATGTGCTGATGGAATCATAATATCTCCTTTTCCTCCTTGCAGAATACCCGCTTTTCCCATTATAGAAACAGATGCCACATTCATAAACACTTTTTTATCTTTTGTTTCTTGAAATGGCTTTAATAATTCGTCTATTGTTTCATAGGCTTGCTCACCAAAGGCATAATCCATAACAATTAATACTGGTTTTAATTCACCAAATTTTGCAGTAGGAAACGCAGATTTTTTTAAATCGATTTTTGCAGTGTCGAATATTTGAACATCTATGTTTGTTCCTGAAAAATCTGGTAAAGAAATCATTCCGAATTGTTTGGCAAACTCCTCTACTTTATTTCTTACATCATGAGCGCCTGATTTACTTAACTCTTCATAAATAAAAAAATCGGTTTGATCTTTAAATTTTGTTTTTAAAACATGTGTTGCAAAAATAGAATTCATAACGCTATGCATATTAGCACTTATAATATGAATTGGTCGTTCTAAAAGTTGATTTTGTTTTAAGACTTCTTTTATATTTGTAGCCCAAATTTCGCCATGAATATGGTGCCCTAAACGTTCTCTTAAAACTGGACTAAATGTAATTGTACGTTTTTCATTTCCTACAGCTTCTTCTAGGGCTAATTTTCCTAACCAATAAATAATATGAAGAAAACGATCTGGTTTTTCTACTGTTCCAAAAGCATCATAAATATCTAATACTTCTGAAAAAGTTCTTCCAAGAATATTAGCGGCATGTGAAATTGTTTTCTCTTTGTCTATTAATGTCAGTTTTTTATCAAGAAAAACAGCTTCTTCTAATTTTTGCCAATCGCGAGTTACTTCTCCGCTTTCATCAATTAAAATTCTATCTTTTATTTTATGAGATTCTATGAAAATAAAAGTCAAATGCGTCAAAATATCATAAATATCTGATCGCCCTCGAGTAATTTCAATATTCATTTGTTCGTCATCAATTCGATAACAATTACGTCTTCTTTTAGGAGGAACTATTGCCTTAAAATGAGATTTAGAATATCCTTCATCTGATGTTAAGTTAATAAATTGACATTGTTCTATTCCAACAGGAAGCCTTTCTATTACATACAAAAGTCCGTTTAATTCTACTTTTTCTTCTGCAATTGTACCATATATCTCTGGGCGTAATGATAATAATGCTTCTCTTAATGTTTCTCCCGAAACCCCCATTGGCTTATAGAATCCTCTATTGAACAAATGGCGCATTGTGATGTACAATTTTTCAACAGCACTAGACGATTCTTGTGCTCTTGATCTTACTATATTTTTAATTTCTTTCATTCATTTTATAATTTATAACCTGCAAATGTAAGGTTTTTATTTTTAGTTCGTTAATATCAAATTTATTGCTGGCTCATATATCATAATTTTATTTGTCGAATTCTGGTCGTTTTGATTGGTTTGTCTACTCCATTTACCTCCTGAAAAAGTGTATAAATACTCTTTTTCTACATAATTATAAAGCACAAAAGGATAATAAGTGTTTTTTGTTTGAATCGTATTTGTATTTTTATCTAGAAAAGTTTTTTCAAGTTTATTGTTTTCTATAATTAATTTTTCGAAACCAATAAATAGTCCTTCTTTAGGCATTTTTAAATTGAATTTGGTTACATTAAATGCTGTTTTATTTACGCCTTTATCAACAGAAACTATAAAATTCTTGTCTAAAATTTCATCAGCAGGAAAACCATTCGAATCTACTTTATAAAAATGAATTTTTATGGAAGCATTATCTATTTTACTGTCGGTAAAAATCGTAATTTTTTTTATAAATCTTGTTTTTTTATAGGATTCTAAATAGGGGAAAAACTTAGTGTCTATTCGAGGTCCGTTGTCAAAAGCTTCTAAAATAGCATTCTCTGTTTGTCCAATTTCAATTTCTCTTGTCTCTTTTCGTTTTGATATAACTATTTCATCTAATTGATAGGTTGTTTGAACAAGATTTACTTCTCTTACTGCTGCAATTTTAATGATTTTCTTTTCATAACCTAAAGCTGAAAAAATTAAATTTTTACTTTTTTCGGAAATATTTATCGAAAATGTTCCGTTTTCTTCGGTTGTGCTTCCATAATTTTCGTTTTGAACCCAAATACTCACATAAGGAATGGGCTGACCGGTTATGCTGTCTTTAACTACACCTTTTATTTGAGCTGAAATAGAGAAAGCAGTAAAAATAAATAAAAGAAAAAAGATTTTTATTTTCATCCGTTTATTTGTTCTACTGCTAATAAATCAACAATAGTTCTATCATTGCTTAGTCTTGGTATTTTATTTTGTCCGCCTAATTTTCCTATCGATTTCATGTAATCCTGAAAACCATTTTTAACGACTTTTGTTATCACTAATCTCCTAAGCACTTTACCAACAATCAAATCATCATAATATACGTTTTGTTTTCGCATGGCTGTGTTAATTGCTTCTTCAAATAAGGTTAAATTTTCTGGCTCGTTTTCAAATTCTATAAACCATTCGTGATATGGCAAGCCTTTATTTGGAGTAATTTGTGGAGCCACCGTAAATTCATTTATTCGTATTGAAGTTCCTATTATTGACTCTTGTAAAGCACTTTCTACTTCTTTACCTATAACATGTTCACCAAAAGCAGAAATAAAATGTTTTATTCGTCCGGAAACTATAACTCTATACGGTTTTAAACAAGTAAACTGAACGGTATCTCCAATATTATAGCCCCACAAACCTGCATTTGTAGAAATTATCAATACATAATTTACTCCAATCTCTACTTCACCTATTGTATGTCTTTTCGGGTTTTGTAATGAGAACTCGTCTACTTTTATAAATTCATAGAAAATTCCTGAATTTAAAAGCAATAACATTCCTTTCTCTTTTTGGGAATCTTGATAAGCAAAAAAACCTTCCGAAGCGGGAAATAATTCTATACTATCAACCTTTCTACCAATCAAATTTTCGAATTTGGCACGATACGGTTCATAATTTACACCTCCGTAAATAAATAAGTTGAAGTTTATGAAAATTTCTCCAACAGGCTTTTGACCTTTTTCTTTCAATTTTTCAAAATACATTTGAACCCAAGACGGAATTCCAGAAATCACAGTCATGTTTTCGTTAAAAGTTTCTTCAACAATAGCATTAACCTTAGTTTCCCAATCTTCAATACAATTGGTTTCCCATGTTGGCATTCGGTTTTTTTGTAAATATTTTGGGACAAAGTGTGCAACTATTCCTGATAATCTTCCTAAATATATACCGTTTTTTTCTTCCAAAATTGGACTTCCTTGCAGGAAAATCATTTTTCCGTTTACAAAATCAGCTTTTCCTGTTTCATGAATATAATGTAAAATAGCATTACGCGCCGCTTCAATATGAAATGGCATAGAGTCGGCCGTCAGAGGGATATATTTTGCGCCAGATGTGGTTCCTGAAGTTTTTGCAAAATACAAGGGTTTCCCTTTCCATAGTACGTTAGCTTCTCCTTTTACAACTCTATCAACATAGGGTTTTAAAGCTTCATAATCCCTTACAGGAACTGCTTTTGCAAAATCATCAAACGTTTTTATTTGGTTGAAATTATGGTCAATACCAAAATGAGTGTTTCTTGCTTCTAAAAGTAATTTTTCAAATACTTTTTGCTGAGTCTCTATAGGGTTTTGAGCCCAATTTCGAGTTTTATTGTAGATAATATTTGCAAAAACTTTTGCTGCAATCGTTTTTAATGACATAACTAATTATTCAAATTCTATGAATTGTGTCGGATCAATAGGATAACCGTCTTTCCAAAGTTCAAAATGTAAATGCGTTCCTGAAGACTCTTTTCCTTTCGAACCAGCTAAAGCTATAACTTCTCCTGTTTTTACAATGTCGCCTTGTGATTTTGATAAAGAAGCAACATCTTTATAAACTGAAATAAAACCATTATTGTGTCGCAAAATAATTACGTTTCCTGATGAGGGTGACCAATCTGCAAATATAATTGTACCGTTCAAGATAGCTTTAATTGGTGTATTTTTTGTTAAAGCAATATCTATTGCAAAATGTTTGTTTTTTAAACTAAATTTTTCCGTAATTGACCCTTTAACGGGCGGAAAAAGTAAAATACTTTCTTTTGATTGTGCCTTTTCAAAAAGATTATATTTGTCTTCTTTTGCTACTTGTTCCCGTAATTTTAAATCTGCGTCAGACGGTTTTAAATCTTGTTCCTCAGAAACCTCAACTTTAGACGCTAAAATAGAATCTTTATTGAGTTTAGCATAATCTAAATCGCCAATTAACACTTTTTTAATTGAGGCTATATACGCTTCATTGTTTTTTATAGACAAGGCAAGAGAGTCAGATTTTAAAGCCAATTCAGTTGCGTCTTTTTTTAATTGAT
This sequence comes from Flavobacteriaceae bacterium, assembly GCA_947457255.1. Classification (GTDB taxonomy): domain Bacteria; phylum Bacteroidota; class Bacteroidia; order Flavobacteriales; family Flavobacteriaceae; genus Flavobacterium. The sequence continues at coordinate 11,661 of CANGUZ010000026.1, read as the reverse complement.
TGGAAGCATAACCAGGAATGTATTCTCTTAATGGTGTAAAAGCAATGATATAGGTAGTAATAAATATGATTAAAATAGCTCCAACGGTTGCCACTACAAAAACGTTCATTAACGTTAATTTTAAAGAGAAAATTTCTTCAAATGTATCTTCGTTCAAAATAACCAAACGGTTTTTTGTAAAGAGTTTCTTCTTTAATACTTGTCTTTTGAGCCGTTTTTCGGACATGTTTTTAATTTGTTCTACAAATATATAAATTTATAGTAGTTTTATGATTGATATGTTTTTTTGTTATTATCTTTGCTTTAACAAATAAATTTTAAAAACATGATTGCATCTGTAATATTTTTAGGAGAAGTTGGTCCTATGCAAATTATACTTGTTTTGGCTATTATACTACTTCTTTTTGGAGGTAAAAAAATTCCTGAATTAATGAAAGGATTAGGAAGTGGTGTTAAAGAATTTAAAAACGCCGCCAAAGAAGATCAAACTGCTGACAAAAAAGACGAGACTAAAGAGTAAATTTTTAGTTTAGATTGAAATTCCAACTTACAAATTGCTTATAATTTGAAAGTTGGAATTTTTTGTTTTTTATATCACCATCGTTAACTGAATTCGCTTCCTATCCTCATCTACCTCGACTACTTTTACCGTAACGTGTTGATGTAATTTTACCACTTCGTTTACATCGCTTACAAAACCAGCTTTTAGTTGAGAAATGTGAACCAAACCACTTTCTTTAATTCCAACATCGACAAAGCAACCAAAAGCTGTAATGTTATTTACAATTCCAGGTAAAATCATTCCTTTACTAAGGTCTTTAATCGTTTTTACATTAGAATCAAATTCGAAAACTTTAGCCGCTTTTCTTGGGTCTAATCCTGGTTTTTCTAGTTCTTTAATAATGTCTTTTAAGGTTAAGATACCAACATCAGGTGTCACATATTTTTCAGGTTGTATTAAAGCAGTTTTAGCTGTAGTGGCAATTAAATCATGAACCGATAATTGTAAATCTTTTGCCATCTTTTCAACAATTCCGTAGGCTTCAGGATGAACAGCAGAATTGTCTAATGGGTTTTTTGCATTTGATATTCTTATAAAAGCTGCTCCTTGCTGATAGGCTTTATCGCCCAAACGAGGCACTTTTTTAAGCTGTTTTCTATCCTGAAAAGGTCCGTTTTCTGAGCGGTATTGCACAATATTTTCGGCAAGCTTCTCTCCTATTCCGCTTACGTAGCTCAGTAAATGTTTACTTGCTGTATTAATGTTTATTCCAACTGAGTTTACACATCGAATAACTGTTGCGTCTAATTCTTCTTTTAACTTATTTTGGTCTACATCGTGCTGGTACTGCCCCACTCCTATTGCTTTGGGATCTATTTTTACTAATTCTGCTAAAGGGTCAGATAATCGTCTTCCAATAGAAACCGAACCTCTAACCGTAACATCGTAGTTCGGAAATTCTTCTCTTGCAATTTTTGATGCTGAATATACTGATGCACCCGCTTCTGAAACTACAAAAACTTGAATTAGACTATCAAATGCTATTTTCTTTATAAAAAATTCGGTTTCTCGACTGGCAGTACCGTTACCTATAGCAATGGCATCAATTTTGTATGAATTTACCATAGATCGTATTTTTTTCATAGCCATAAGATCTTCTTTTTGTGGCGCATGCGGATAAATGGTTTCGTTGTACAACAAATCGCCTTTCTCGTCTAAACAGACTACTTTACAGCCCGAACGAAAACCAGGATCAATGGCTAAAATTCGTTTCTCACCTAAAGGCGGTGCTAACAATAATTGACCGAGATTTGTAGCAAAAACATTTATGGCGGTTACATCAGCTTTAGCTTTAGCCTCTTGTAACGTTTCATTAGCAATTGCAGGGTGAAGTAATCGTTTGTAGGAGTCTTCGATGGCTAATTGAATCTGTGAGAATGCGGGAGAGTTGCCATTTTTTATGATAATTTCGTCTATCAAATCGTACGCTTCATCACTGTCAATATCAATTTTTAGTTTTACAAAACCTTCATTTTCTGCACGAAGCATGGCTAATAAACGATGTGATGGTGATTTGCATAAATTTTCGGACCAATCGAAATATTGTGTAAATTTTTGCGCTCCTTCGTCTTCAGCTTTCTTTTTTACAACTTTTGTTTCAATATTGGCTTTACGTTGATACAATCTTCGTAATTGCTTTCGAACATAAATATTTTCGTTAATCCATTCGGCAATAATGTCTCGAGCGCCCTGTAAAGCTTCGTCTTCATTTCGTACTTTTTCATTCAAGTATTTCGATGAAATAAAATCAACATCGTCATTATTTTGAGCCATTATGATCTTTGCTAAAGGCTCTAATCCGTTTTCACGAGCGACATCGGCGCGCGTTTTTTTCTTCTTTTTATAGGGTAAATAAATATCTTCTAACTCTTGCAAATCGAAGCATTCGGTAATTTTTTTAGACAAATCTGGTGTTAATTGTTCTTGCTCGTCTATAGTTTTTAAAATGCTTTCTTTTCGCTTTATAATTTCATCATATAGTTTAGAAAGTTTTGCAATTTGTTCAATTTGAACCTCATCGAGATTGCCTGTAATGTCTTTTCTATATCGAGAAATAAACGGAATGGTACAGTCTTCTGAAAGTAATTGTACTGTGTTTTGAATGTTTATTGCAGCTGTTTGAACAGTTTTGGCGATGAATTGTATGTTGGTCATTTTATTGTCATTGCGAGGAACGAAACAATCTTTTTCCTCTTGTTTTTATTTTTTTATCGTAAAGATGCAAGGTTTTTATAAATTTTGATACGGTTTACTGTACTACTAAACAACATATTTGAACTTTAAAACTTTATTAGTTACATTATAAAATCTAAATAATTATCTGAATTAATTATTTCAAAACTAGCATCAGGGTATGCTTTTGCAAATTCGGTTGGGATTTTATAATTTCCTTTACCATATTTGTATTCGTAAGCAAATAGTTCTTCATTTATTAGTTCAATACGATCAATTTCTTGCTTGGTATGAGTACGCCAAAAATAACTTAAAACATAGCTTTCGTTATAACTTTGTTTTTTAATTCGTTCATAATTTAGATAACTTTCCCAGAGTTTTCCTACGTCTTCTCTCATATTTAATGGATTAAAAGAATTGATTATTGCGTTTCTTATTCCATTATCATAGAAATACCATTTTTTCATTTTTGTGATTTCATTATCTCTATTTTTTGAAAATCCTGAAACACTATAAATAATGAATACTTTGCTAAATAAATCTAAATATTTTTCGACTGTGTTTTTACTTATTTGTAAATCTCGACCTATACTTTCAAGCGAAACCTCGCTTCCCGTTCTAAAAGCAATTATTTGTAATAAAGCAATTATTTTGTCACGCTTTTTTATTCCTTCAAAAGCAAGTACATCTCTTAATAATTGATTATTTACTAAATCTTTTAAATATTCAATTTTTTCGTTTTGATTTTTTAGTTTATAAACTTCTGGATAACTTCCAAAAATTAATTTAGATTCAAGATTTCCACGTGTTTCAATAAAGTTTTCATTTTTCGAAAACTCTTTTTGTGAAAAAGGAAAAATTTGAATGGTTTTCATTCTTCCCACTAATGGTTCACCTATTTGATTATTAATTTCAAATGCTGATGAACCTGTTATTAAGACTTTTAATCCACTAATTGAATCAACCATTAATTTCAATTTGCTCCCGATGTTGCTAATTTCTTGAGCCTCATCTATAATTAAAAACCTTATATCTCCTAAAATTCTTTTAAAATTAGCAACACTTTGAATTTCTAAAATTTGGTGTGTTTCTATATCGTCACCGTTCAAAAATAAAAACGGTTCTTTAGTTTTTGCTATTATTTTTTCAATTAATTTAGTCTTTCCAACTCTTCGTGCACCTAATAATACAACAACTTTATTCGGCTGAAGTTTTTTTCTAACTAACTCAAAAGCTTCTCTTTCAATATCCATAATCTAAAAATTATCAATACAAAAGTACTAATTAATTTAATACGGCAAACTTATTTTGACGGAAATCAATTAAATTACGTCAAACAAATGACGGAAATTAATTAAATTACGTCAAACAAATGACGGAAATCAAATTTTAATCCTGAACAATAATGTCTTTGGGATCTTCTTTCTTAAATTCAGGTTGAATATTGATATGATTGATTTGGAATTTTTCGAATAAAACCTGTTCTATTTCGTGAAGTAAATTGTTGAATTCGCTCATTTTAATATCGTTCGAACAATCTAAATGCGCTTCAAGATGTAATTCTCCGTCATTAAGATGCCAAACATGTATATGATGCAACTTCCCTACTCCTGAAATTTTGTGCACTTCACTTACTATTTCTTTTATATTGATGTGATCTGGGGTAAAAAGCATCAGCATTTTTGTAGAAGTTCTCAATAAATCTATACCAACAAAAATTAAATAAACCGCTATTAAAATAGTCATCACACTATCGACCCAAAACCAACCAAAATATTTCATCAACAAGCCCCCTACTAACACCGCTACTGATGCTAACATATCTGTAAACAAATGCAAATAAGCCGACTTCATATTGATGTTATGCTCTGAATCTTTCTTAAGAATAATTGCTGAAATTCCGTTGAAAACGATTCCTAAAAAAGACAATCCTATTACTAAATTAGAACTAATAATAATGGGATTGGTGAAACGAATGAAAGCTTCATAAATAAGGAAAATTGCCACTAAAATTAAGGTTATCGAATTGACAAAAGCGGCAATAATTTCGGCACGTTTGTAACCAAAAGTTCTATTCTCGTTAGCATCTTTCTTTGACAAACGATGTGCAAAAAGACTAAGCACTAATGAAATTACATCACTAAAATTATGTAAGGCATCTGATAATAAGGCTAAACTTCCTGAAAGTATTCCGCCTATTACCTGTGCTAAAGTAATGCCAATATTCAAAAAAATAGAAATGGAAAGATTCTTGCTGTTAACTTCGTGGTTGTGATTGTGTATATTAGACAATGGAAGATGAAATTAAATGATATATTTTAAATCCTAAATCAACGTATAAATATCCAATAGGAATATTAAGAAAAAGTAAAAAAAGTGCCGTTAATATTGGTTTTCTATAATCCTTATTCTTACTATAACTAATCAAAAGTTGAATGGTAAAAAATGTATTTACAAAAAATGCACTTACCATAAATAAAAGTGAAAAATATATAGTTCCGTGAAAATGTGTAAGATAATAAAGTAATAAAATAATGCTTCCTATAAGAAAAGTAAAAAAAGCTACTCGCTTACTGATATAAATTTGAACTTTACAATCTTTAGAAAAAAAATCCATTTTAACAACTTATTTTATCCACTCTATTTTGATGCCTTCCACCCTCAAAATCAGTGTTTAAAAACGTTTCCACCATTTCAACCGCCTGAGGAATCGATGTGAAACGTGCAGGAATACTTATAATGTTTGCATCATTATGTTGTCTCGCTAATGCAGCAATTTCTTTAGTCCAACATAAGGCAGCGCGTACTTTAGGATGTTTGTTTACCGTCATAGCAATTCCGTTTCCGCTACCGCAAATTACTATACCAAAATCTACCTTCCCATCTGAAACATCATTTGCTACAGGATGTCCAAAATCTGGATAATCAACACTATCAAAAGTATCGGTTCCGTAATTTATTATTTCGTATCCTTTTGCAATTAACATATTTACAATTGCTGCTTTATAATCTGGTCCAGCATGGTCATTTCCGATAGCAATTTTCATCATAATTTTATTTAAATTAGCAAAGCAAATTTACTGAAACTTATTTGTTTATTACGATTACAGAAAATAAATAAATTAAGGTAGATTTAACTTTCTAATAATAAGCTCTCTACCATAGATAAGAAAATTATTTTAAATATAAAAATCTATAAATCAATAACTTGAAAAGTTTAAAATATGTTATGTTAACAATTAAAACTAATTACTTGATAATCAGTTAACTTTAAATTAACATTATGTGTTAACAACTTTAGATAGAATTTTAGAACTATTTCTTGTTTGTATCAGTTTAAATTGTAATCCAAAACCGAGATTAAAAAACCTAATTTAGTTTGCTTATTTTTTATAAAAGTTATTAGCAACTAGAAAGCTATTATTAACAAAAAAGAGGTGTTAAACTTATTTACAAAAACAATGGTTTTTCATTTATTAACAGTTGTTAATTGTTTTTTAAAATGACTTTAAAATGAAGCTTTTAAACTAAGATAAGTATGTTAACAAGTCGTTATAAATAACTAAAACTATTAAATCACTATTTTAAAATTAAAGTTATTGTAACTATTAACAAGCTATTATAACCATCATAAATTAATTTAAAATTCAATTTTCTTTTTGTTGTTTTTAATAGATGTTGAAAACTTTACATTTTAAATATTATTTAGAATTTCAAACTATATCTAAATTAGTATTCATTTGATCTAAAATTTCTTGAACTTGCAAAACATCGTTAGGGTGAACCTGCAAATCAATTCCGCCGTAAGCAAAACTTGCTAATGGATCTATAGCAATTAAATTCTCATTTTTTAAAAAATACGGAATTCCTTCTCGTTCTAGAATAGATTTTAAAATAATAGTTTCGTGAGCAAAATTAAAAGTGGCAATCGTTACAAATTCATTCATTTTTATTTTTTTATAAAGATAGTTAAATGTTACTTTTTAGATAAATCTTAAAACTAAATACTTTTATCTTAATACTTCTTTGTAATTTTAGACATTATTAAGAAAAAGAATATGAGTAAATTCCCAAAAAAGTTTGGAAAAAAGGAGAAAACCTTCTCCGAAAAGATTTTAAAAATACTATCACAAAACGCAAATAAACCATTCAATTACAAACAAATATGTGCTGTTTTAGAATTAGATGATACTAAAAGCAGAAACGAAATCATTAAAGATTTAAAAATTCTAGCAGCACAAAAAGTAATTATTGAAAGTGAACCTGGAAAATATTTAGTAAAAGCCATTTCGCAAGATTATTTCGAAGGCACTATCGATATGACTTCAAGAAGAACTGCTTATTTTATTTCTCCTGATATTGAAGAAGATGTTTTTATTCCTACCAATAATTTAAATCATGCTTTAGATAAAGACAAAGTTAAGGTTTATGTGTACAACAGACGTCGTGGTAAAAGACCTGAAGGTGAAGTTATTGAAGTTTTAGAACGAAATAAAACAGAGTTTGTTGGAGTTATTGACATTCAAAAGAATTTTGCTTTTGTAACCACTGCAAATGCTAAAATGTATACCGATATTTTTATTCCAAAAGATAAATACAATGGAGCTGAACAAGGTGATGTTGTTGTGGTTAAAATAGAAGATTGGCCCAAAAAAGCCGATTCACCATTTGGTTCAGTAATTAATGTTTTAGGAAAACCTGGAGAACACGATACTGAAATTCATGCCATTTTAGCCGAGTATGGTTTGCCTTATGATTTTCCAGTTGAAGTTGAAGTTTTTGCACAAAAAATAGATACAACAATTCAAGAAAGTGAAGTGGCTAAACGTCGTGACATGCGAGATACGCTAACGTATACCATAGACCCAAAAGATGCAAAAGATTTTGACGATGCACTATCTTTTAAAAAATTAGAAAACGGAAATTACGAAATTGGTGTTCATATTGCCGATGTTTCGCATTATTTACAAGAAGGAACTATTCTAGATGATGAAGCATACAATCGGGGTACTTCGGTTTATTTAGTAGATAGAGTGGTACCAATGTTACCTGAAGTTTTATCAATTTTTGCTTGTTCGTTACGCCCAAATGAAGAAAAATATACATTTTCAGCCATTTTCGAAATAGATGAAAAAGCTATTGTTAGAAACCAATGGTTCGGAAGAACAGTTATCAATTCTGATCAACGATTTTCGTATGAAGAAGCACAAGTAATTATAGAAACAAAAGCTAGTATAATTCCAGCTGAAATTTCTTTGACTGGAAAGGAATACAAAGCATCGGATGAAATTACAGAAGCGACTTTAAAATTAGATGAATTAGCCAAAATTCTTAGAAGAAATAGAATGAATAATGGAGCAATTTCATTTGATAAAGTGGAAGTAAAATTCAATTTAACAGAAGAAGGCGAGCCTGAAGGCGTTTATTTCAAAGTATCTAAAGATGCCAATCATTTAATAGAAGAATTCATGCTTCTTGCTAATAGAAAAGTTGCTGAATATATCGGAAAACAAAAGAAAACATTTGTTTATAGAATTCACGACGAGCCTAACGAAGACAAGCTTTTTGCCATGCAGGCCTTGATTTCTAAATTTGGTTACAAGATTGATTTAAGAGATAAAAAAGATATTTCAAAATCGTTAAACCAATTAATGTCAGATGTAAACGGTAAGAAAGAACAAAATTTAATTGACACTTTAGCAATCAGAACGATGAGTAAAGCCAAATATTCGACAGAAAATATTGGTCACTACGGTTTGGCTTTTGATTACTACAGCCATTTTACATCGCCAATCAGACGTTATCCTGATGTAATGGTACACCGATTACTTCAATATTATTTAGATGGCGGAAAAAGCGTCGATTCAGATGTGTTTGAAGAAAAATGTGTGCATTCTTCTAATATGGAAAGTCTTGCTACAAATGCTGAACGGGATTCTATAAAATACATGCAAATAAAATACATGCAAGACCACAAAGACGAAGAGTTCTTGGGTGTTATTTCTGGTGTAACCGAATGGGGAATTTATGTAGAAATCATCTCGAATAAATGCGAAGGAATGTGCAGAATTCGAGAAATAAAAGACGATTATTACACCTTTGATGAAAAGCAATATGCTCTAGTTGGCGAAATTTCTAAGAGTATTTTACAATTAGGCGACGAAGTTTACGTTAAAGTAAAAAATGCCGATTTAGTTAAGAAACAATTGGATTTTACATTTTTAAGAAAAAACGAATAGTCATGAAAAAAATAGTTTTTAGTTTATTATTAATCAGTTCAGTAGCATTTTCACAAACTGAGAAAGAAGTTGGAAATTTCAATAAAGTTACCTCATTTGATAAAATAGATGTTGTATTGGTGCCTTCATCTGAAAATAAAGTGTTGCTGAACGGTTCAGGTTCAAATGAAGTAGAATTAGTCAATAAAAACGGAGAATTAAAAATTAGATTACCATTAACGAAGTTATTATCTGGTGATAACATTTCGGCAACCGTTTACTATAAAAAATTAGATGCAGTAGAAGCTAATGAAGGCTCAAGAATTTCGAGCGAAGCTACTTTTAATTCCACAGCTTTTGATATAATTGCTAAAGAAGGCTCAGAAATTAAAATTAAAATTGCAACAGAAAGAGTAACAGTAAAAGTCTCCAATGGTTCTAAAGTACAATTAGAAGGCAAAGCAACAAATCAAGACGTTCTTGTTAATTCTGGAGGTATTTATGAAGCCGAAAAATTAATTACTAATCAAACCATTATTACAGCAAATGCTGGTGGTGAAGCCAATATTAATGCAACTGATTTTGTAGATGCAAAAGTTCGTGCTGGTGGCAATATTACCATTTACGGAAAGCCAAAACAAATTAATCAAAAGATAGTTGCAGGTGGCAGCATAGAAGAAGCTAAGAAATAATTCCTTATTTTTGGTTTTGTTTTAATGAGTAAAAAATGATTGAAGATATTTTATCAGGAATACCATTAGGAATTTTTTTAAGTTTCATGGTAGGTCCTGTTTTTTTTGTGTTATTAGAAACCAGTGCTGTAAAAGGATTTAGAGCTGCTTTTGTATTTGATTTAGGAGTTGTTTTTGCTGATATAGTTTTTATTACTATTGCTTATTTTAGTAGTTATCGGCTCATTCAATCCATAAAAAATGACCCAGCCATTTATATTTTTGGTGGAATATTAATGTTTACTTATGGCATAATTTCTTTATTAAAAATACATAAAACGTCTAAAAATCTAGATAAAAAAACCATAAACGAAATATTAAAAAAAGATTATTTAAGTTTATTTATCAAAGGGTTTTTATTAAACTTTATAAATGTTGGGGTATTACTTTTTTGGTTTTTGATACTAATCACAATTGGACCAAAATTACAATTAGAAACCCCTAGAATGATTGTTTTTTTCTCTACAGTTATAGCAAGTTACCTCATAATAGACATTGGAAAAATTATATTAGCCAAGCAATTAAAACACAAAATGACACCAAACAACATTCTAAAAATAAAAAAGCTTATCAGTATTTTGTTACTTATTTTCGGAATGGTTCTAATGTTTCAAGGCTGGTTTCCTAGCGAAAATAAATTGGCTAAAAAGGTCTTGGAGAAGATAGAGTAGGAGGTTCTAAAATAGTTCATAACTATAACTATTTTTAAAAGAAGTAGTGTTTAATGAATTATATTTGGAATAGTAAATAAAGTCTGACGTTTATCAGACCTATCTATCCAAAATTAGGGTGATAGGTTTGATTCTGTAAGACCAATTAACGAGTTATAGGGCATTTTAGGACGACACCCGAAACAGACAGAAACAGAAAATTGGACGCATATTTATTCATAGGACTTTTAGTATTAGTTTTCGTTGGACTTCCAATCGGACTTGGATGCTTATTTTATTTCGTTCCAAAAAAAATGGGCTATCCAAAGACAGCAAAATACTTGACAATTGCATTCGGACTCATCGTTTTAACAATCGGACTTTTTATTGCATTCGAAGACCAACTTTTTACTAAGAATAATGCAAAAGAATTAGTTGAAGAGCAAGGCATTATTCTGACAGACGAATTTGATTTATTTAAAAATGAATCATTTTCAGCAATTGGGGACTATTATCACACGTTTACTTTAGAAATATCAGAACGTGACAGACAAGCAGCAATTCTAAAAATTAAAAGCTCCAAAGACTTTCACACAAGCAAGGACGTAATTGACAACCATCCATATAACCATGATAGATATTTTGGGCCAAAGGTTATCTGGAATTATGAAAATGCATATTGTTACGTTAGAGAATATTTCCAACCATCAGGACAAAAAGGTTATGCACCGACCTTCAGACGAATATCAATAAGCAAAACCAAAAATGAACTAACATTTGAAGACATTGAGGAATAGAAAAACGCCCTATAACAGCACCTACAAGAAATTGGCGGTTCAGTGGTTAAATGAAGCTTTGTGCTTCGTATCAAGTTCAGTGCTGGCAGACAGTTTTCGTCTCCGAAATCGCCAACTTCTTGTAGCTGCAACGTTAAAACATTGAAAACTTTTCAAACCTTTTTGAATCATCTTTCAGATATTCAAAATATTTTATTACCAAATTTGTAAAAAAAACCTCCAATTTTGCTTTGCCAGTTCACTTTTTTCTTTTCCTCGAAGGTTTAGAGGCATTGTCCGGATTCGAACCCTATCTTTACTTAATTTTTCTTAAAAATTTACATAAAAAACCCCCAAGTTTGCTTCGCCAGTTCGCTGCGCTCGAGTCCTTGAAGGTTTCAGAGGCATCGTCCGGATTCGAACCTTATCTTTACTTAATTTTTCTTAAAAATTTACATAAAAAAACCTCCAAGTTTGCTTCGCCAGTTCGCTGCGCTCGAGTCCTTAAAGGTTTCAGAGGCATCGTCCGGATTCGAACCTTATCTTTACTTA
>CANGUZ010000025.1 GCA_947457255.1 Flavobacteriaceae bacterium | reverse complement strand
TTGAAAAGAGTAACTGTTCACAAAGAAATTAAATAATTAAGGCATTTTTACATCTGTAAAAGTTTCAAAAAACATTAATCATGGCAAAGAAAACCGTAGCATCGTTACAAACCGCTTCAAAGAGATTATCAAAAGCTATCAAAATGGTAAAATCTCCAAAAACTGGTGCATATACATTCGTAGAATCAATTATGGCACCTGAAGCTGTAGATGAATTCTTGAAAAAGAAATAATTCATAATACAATTTATAGAAAAGCTACTTTCATTCGGAAGTAGCTTTTTTATTTTTTATCTTTACCACCTAAAAAAGTAGAAGCAACAAGTTTGGGATTTATTAATTAATGCAATTCCTGCTGTACGTTGCAATCTCCCAATAAAAATTGGTAGGATTTTCACTCCCATCAGGGCTAGTAAACTAATGTTTTTACTTTTTTTAATGAGTTTAACATGATTCAAGATTTTAGAAGTATGCACTTCTAACTTCTAACTTCTAACTTCTAACTTAAAATGAGTTTTTTTAAAAAAATATTTGGATCAGAAAAAAAAGAACCCGTTCTAAACGAACAAGATAAGCAAACCTTAGACAAAGGATTAGAGAAATCAAAAGTTTCTTTCTTTTCTAAGCTGACTAAGGCAATTGCAGGAAAATCGAAAGTCGATGATGATGTTCTCGATAATTTAGAGGAAATCCTTGTTTCATCTGATGTTGGTGTAAATACGACTCTTAAAATCATTACTCGAATCGAGAAACGCGTTTCCGAAGATAAGTATTTAGGAACCGACGAGCTCAATCAAATTTTAAGAGAAGAAATCTCTGGATTATTATCTGAAACCAATTTAGGCGAAGCTTCAGAATTTGTCATTCCAATAAATGTAAAACCTTACGTTTTAATGGTTGTTGGAGTTAATGGTGTAGGTAAGACCACTACTATTGGTAAGTTAGCACATCAATTTAAAAAGCAAGGGTATTCAGTAGTTTTAGGGGCCGCAGATACGTTTAGAGCTGCCGCAATCGATCAATTACAGGTTTGGGCAGATAGAGTAGGCGTTCCATTAGTAAAACAACAAATGGGTAGTGATCCAGCTTCAGTAGCTTTTGATACCTTACAATCTGCAGTAGCACAAAATGCTGATATTGTGATTATAGATACTGCAGGACGTTTGCATAACAAACTTAATTTAATGAACGAATTGACCAAAGTAAAGCGAGTAATGCAAAAAGTGGTTGCTGATGCACCTAATGATGTTTTGTTGGTTTTAGATGGCTCTACAGGGCAAAATGCTTTTGAGCAAGCCAAACAGTTTACAGCAGCAACAGAAGTAACATCACTTGCAGTTACTAAACTTGACGGTACAGCAAAAGGTGGCGTTGTAATAGGAATATCCGATCAATTTCAAATTCCAGTAAAATATATCGGTGTAGGAGAAGGACTTGAAGATTTGCAGGTTTTTAATAAGTATGAGTTTGTAGATTCGTTTTTTAAATAATATTCTCAAACGATATTGGAAGAAAATAGCACGATAATAAAATTTTCTTATCTTAAAGGAACTTAATGTTACTAGAGTTAAAATATATTATATTTTAAAACTATTTGAATTGATAATTTGTAAAATTTAAAAATGAAAAAAATTGTCCTTATTGCATTAGTTCTCATATTTACTTCGGCATGCCATAAAAAAGTGACTGCTGCAGATATTCCTAAAATTAATGGTTATTGGGAAATTGAAAAAGTGGTTTTTCCAGACGGTACTGAAAAAGAGTATTCCGTAAACCAAACCTTTGATTATTTTTCTGTAACAAACAATACAGGTTTTCGCAAAAAAGTGACACCGCAATTAGATGGTTCTTTTTTAGTAAACGATGATGCTGAAAAAATAACAATCTCTGAAGAAAATGAAAAGTTCATCATTCATTACAGTACTTTTTTAACGAAATGGAAAGAGGAGATGTATTCAATTTCAGATGAGAAATTGGTTTTAATTAACGATGTTAAAAACGAATATCATTATAAAAAAACAGGCGCAATTAATGTAACTACTCCAGATGGCAAAACGGCTAAATAACGAAAGTTCTATTGGTGATGTCTTGAAAGAAATTATTCAAGTTAATAAATTACAACCCGGAATGGATCAGATTTCAGTAAAAGAAGCATGGGTTGCTTTAATGGGAAACGGAGTCAATAGCTATACTAAAAATATAATGTTAAAAGGAAGCACGTTGTATGTGGAATTGACCTCTGCAGTTTTGCGAGAAGAATTAAGTTACGGGAAAGACAAAATTATCAAAATGATTAATGATGAATTGCGACGTGATATTATTACTGCGATTGTTTTAAGATAGAAATGAAGTTAGAAGTTAGAAGTTGGAGGTTAGAGGTTAGAAGTTAGAAGTTAGAAGTTAGAAGTGAATAGCTGTCGCTTGATTAGTAAAAATATAAAAAAAAATCCCATTTCATACCGACGGTTCGGGAGAAACGGGATTTTTATATTTTACGATTTTAAATCTAAAATCAGAAATCGCTAATCTACAATCTGCAATTAAAACTGCTCTCTTCCTGCAAAATGAAAAGCACCTTCAATTGCAGCATTTTCATCGCTATCAGATCCGTGAACAGCATTTTCGCCCATAGAAGTGGCATATTTTTTACGGATAGTTCCTTCGGCTGCATCAGCAGGATTGGTAGCACCAATTAAAGTTCTGAAATCAGCAATGGCATTTTCTTTTTCTAAGATTGCAGCAACAATTGGTCCTCTTGACATAAAGGCTACTAATTCTCCGTAAAAAGGTCTAGCAGCATGTACTTCATAAAAAGCCTTTGCGTCAGCAACAGTAAGTTGAGTTAATTTTAAAGCAATGATTTTAAAACCAGCTTCAGTAATCATATTTAAAATTCCTCCGATGTGTCCGTTTTCTACAGCATCAGGTTTAATCATTGTAAATGTTCTATTCGTAGCCATTTGTATCTTTTTTTAATTTGGGTGCAAAGGTAGTGTTTATTCATCGATTAATAAAAAATATTCCGTCTCTTCGAGTATTTTTGACTAGTAATGCGATAGCTTTACTAGCTAATCCCGAAAGCTTTCGGGAGTATCGAGAAGCTTAAAATGATAGGGTTCTCGATACATCCCGATGAAAAATCGGGATACTCGAACTGACGCAGATTTTTCATTTGTATGCAACAGTATAAATCTGCGAATCTGCGGTTTAATTTTTTATTTTCAACATAGCAAATTTTATTAATGTAAGTCGAAATCTATAGACATTAAGTTACAAATATTTTCCAAAAAAAATCCCCTACTATTTCTAGTAAGGGATTCCTATTTTTAAAAAACTAATTTCTTAGTTTTTCATCAATTTTAAGGTTTGAGTCGCTTTAGCAGTAGCCACTTTAGCAAAATAGATTCCTCTTGTTAAAGAAGAAGCATCAACATTTGCTGTATTGCTTCTAGGAGAAATACTCATTACGTTTTTACCTAGAACATCTAAAATCTGAATAGACTCTATTCTGTCATTTGCAGTAGTAAAGTTCCAGTTGTTAGTTGTTGGGTTAGGAGATACTTTAAAGTTAGCAGTACTAAATCCTTTTGTAGATAAAGATAACGCAGTTGTGTACTCTTTTGTTAGTCTGTTAAAAGTAATATCATAAGTACCTGCAGAAGCTGCTGCAATAATTATATCTTTTCCACCTTCTGATAATATTCCTGATGGTGATGCAAAAATGTCTAATCCGTCAGCTTCTCCCCCAAATTTAACATCATAATTTTTGTTTAATCTAAATAACATACCGCCTTCAACAAATACACCTCCTAATAAAGTATAGTTGATTCCGTCAGTTGTTGTAAACTCGTAATCATTGCCCCAACCTGGACCAGCAGCACCTGTAATACCAACAATGGGAGCAGGTGGAGCCTCAAAACTATATTCAAAAGTTTCAGTGTTGAATTTTATAAGCCATTCACCAGCAGAAATAGGAATAGCAGATCCACCCTCAAATGCAGCTCCTGAAGGGAAAGCACTGTCAGAAACTAAAACGCCATCTACGTCAAATTGCGCATTACCGTCTAAAAGAGTAACAGTAATTTGAAAAGTACTTGCGCCTGTTGCAGGAACGCTAACAGTACCACCATCAACAGCTGTACCTACTAGTTTAACTACAGGAATTGGTGCTGCCGAAACGAAGTTATATACATTAGTCGCTGTATTTAAAGTTACGGTATAGACTCCTGCAACGGGAACAGTTATGTCTCCTGCACTTGTACCGGTAGCAGTAGGGAAAGCTCCTGCCCATTCTCCTCCAGCACCACCCCAAGCGTTGTTAGCACGGAATTTACATTTACCAGCTGTAATAGTTAAATCTTTAAGCTCCCAGTTGTCAGCATCGATTTTAACTAATTGATTTGCATCAATTTCGCCAGCCGCTCCAGTAGGCCATCCACCAACAGCTTCGCCTACAATAGCTACAGAATTAATTTGAGCGCTAGCTGTAATTGCAAAAACGCACATAATCAATAAGAGTACTCTTTTTTTCATAATATTTTTGTGTTTAAATTAATATTGTATAAAAGTAATCAAAATTATATTACAAATAGTTAAAACAAAGTATAAAAAAAGAAACGAAAACGTTTGCGTGTTAATAAGATTTTTTTTGAGTTTATTTTATATTTACAAGCAACTTTAGGAAATCATAAAATAATTACATTAAACTTATTTTCTAAAGGTTTCAATTCTGAAAGTAATTTTTCTATTAAACTTCCACCATTCTCTAAATAAAATTCAGAAAAATTGTTTTGCCGTTCTTGTAAACTTCTGTTAGGAAACAATTCGTTTTGCAAATCAGTAATACGTTCTAAAGTTTCAGTATATTTTCGTTTTTGGGCTTTCAACAAACGTTTTTCAAGATTTTCTATCCCTTTTATTTGTTTGACTTCTTGCGCTTTCACGGCTCCAATAAAGGATTTATCCGTTTGATTAGCAATGTTTTCAAAATATGAAAATTGCTTTTTCAACAGTTCTTTTTGTAAGGAAAAATCAATAGGGAATGCTGAAATTTGTTTTGTTTTTTCGTTTAATAAGTCAACTTGTTTCGAAAATAAATCTTGCCATGACAGGGAAAGTTTGTCTGCTTTTTTGGCTTGTTTTTCGGTTACTACTAGTGCTGAATTTCGCAATAGAAGTATTGGGAAAGTAACTTTTGAAGCTTCAAACAGCTTTTTTAATTCTAGCCAATAGCCAATTTCTCCGCCTCCACCAATGTAGCATAAATTTGGCAAAATGACTTCTTGATATAAAGTACGTAAAATGACATTTGGACTAAAATTTTCAGGGTTATTTTCTAATTCAGCTAGAATTTCGGTTTCAGAAAATTGAATTTGAGTATTGTTTATTTTGTAAACTCCGTTTTCAAATACAATTCGTTCCCTTAGCGTATCATTAATGTAAAATAGATTAATAGGTCTAGGATTTACTTGAATGGGGTAGTCTTTTAATTTTGAAATAGTTTCAAGAACTGCTGTATTTGATTTTTGGTGTATTAATTCCTCTTTTATATAAGGAATAAACATTTTTTTTAATTTATGATGGTCCCCGTCTAGAATAACCAAACCCCATTCGCCAAAAAGAGCATTGGCTAAAAATCGTGTTGCATCTGCTAATGTACTGTGATTTAGATACGATTCTCTGAACAATTTTTTTATGGCATTGGCATTTGTACTGCTTCCTATTTCTTTAGCAAAAACGTCAAAAACTTCATCTAAACCCTCAGTTGATAGTCGACCAACAGGTCCAGTACTTTCTTTATTCCATCTAAATTTTTTTCCTTTAAAGGTAAAATAATTAATTTCTTCAAAATCATGGTCTTCAGTAGCCATCCAATATATAGGAACAAAATTGGAATTGGGATATTTTGATTTTAATTCTTTTGTTAAATTTATTGTAGATATAATTTTATATAAAAAATACAACGGTCCTGTAAATAAATTCAGTTGATGACCTGTAGTAACCGTAAAAGAATCTGAATTTGACAAAAGCTCGATATTTTGCTCCGTCAATTTTGAAACAGCTACAGTCTCGTATTGTTGTTTTAAAACAGTAACTAGAATTTTCCGATGACTATTATTAAAATTAGCTTGTTTTTCTTCAACTTGGGATTCAAAATTTTCAAGTTTTGGAAAACGATTGTACAAAGACTGCAAATTTGGCTTTTGATTTAAATAATCAATAATTAAATCGGTAAAATATCCAGATTTTTGATACGAAATACAGTCGGTTGGCATGATTTTATTAAGCTTAATTTTTTTGTAAAAGTAACAAAAAGTAAATTTATGATTTTTTGGTTAACAAAGGAGTAATAAATTATTCCATTTCATTTTTTTTAGATAAATTTATACCAAGCTAAAACCAAAACGTATGAGTGAAGTCTTTAAAGTAAATGTAAATAATACATTTCAATTCGATTTTGATAATGAAAGTATTTCTCAATTGGATTCGGTTTCAGTTGAAAAAAATCAATTCCACATTTTAAATCAGAATAAACCTTTTCAGGTAGAAATTGTAGCTGCTGATTTTAATCATAAAAGCTATACCGTAAAAGTAAATAACAATACTTACACCGTTGCAATTTCTAACCAATTAGATCAACTCATTTCCGCTATGGGTTTTGATATAAGCGCTACAAAAAAAGTAAACGCAATTAAAGCACCAATGCCTGGCTTAATTCTTGAAATTTTTGTGTCTGTAGGTCAATCGGTTAATGAAAATGATAACCTTTTAATTTTAGGAGCCATGAAAATGGAAAATAGTTTTCTTTCTCCAAGAGAAGGAGTTATCAAATCGATTACCGTTCAAACTGGTGATGCAGTCGTAAAAGGGCAATTATTAATTGAATTTGAATAGTATGAAGAAGATATTAGTTGCCAATAGAGGTGAAATTGCCATTAGAGTAATGAAAACCGCCCAAAAAATGGGTATAAAAACAGTAGCTGTTTATTCTACTGCCGATAGAAATGCACTTCATGTAAAGTTTGCTGATGAAGCCGTTTGTATAGGCGAGGCACCTTCAAGTCAATCCTATTTATTAGGAAGCAAAATTATTGAAGTAGCTAAAGCGTTGAATGTCGATGCAATCCATCCAGGTTACGGATTTTTGAGTGAAAACTCAGAATTTGCTGAGGAAGCTGAAAGGAATAACATTATTTTCATAGGTCCAAAATCAAAAGCTATCGAAATCATGGGTAGCAAATTGGCCGCCAAGGAAGCGGTGAGCCATTATAATATACCCATGGTTCCTGGAGTAGATCATGCCATTATAGATATTGACGAAGCTAAAAGAACTGCAACTTCAATTGGATTTCCAATTTTAATAAAAGCCTCTGCTGGTGGTGGTGGAAAAGGAATGCGAGTAGTAGAAAAGGAACAGGATTTTGTTTCCCAAATGAATAGAGCGATTAGCGAAGCTGTTGCCGCTTTTGGCGATGGATCGGTTTTTATTGAAAAATATGTGGCTTCCTCTAGGCATATCGAAATTCAAATTATTGCCGATAGTCATGGAAATGTTCTGTATTTGTTTGAAAGAGAATGTAGTATTCAGCGTCGTCATCAAAAAGTAGTTGAAGAAGCTCCTTCATCAGTATTGACTCCTGAAATTCGAAAAAAAATGGGAGAAGCAGCTGTAATGGTGGCTAAATCTTGTGATTATTTAGGAGCTGGTACAGTAGAATTTTTATATGACGAGAATGACAATTTTTATTTTCTTGAAATGAATACCCGTCTGCAAGTAGAACATCCCGTTTCAGAATTGATTACTGGTGTCGATTTGGTTGAACTTCAAATTAGAGTAGCTCGTGGCGAAGCATTGCCTTTTAAACAAGAAGATCTAAATATTAATGGTCATGCCATGGAGTTACGAGTATATGCAGAAGATCCTATGAATGATTTTTTACCAAGTGTTGGTCGTTTAGATGTGTATCAAATCCCTTACGGAGAAAGCATAAGAGTAGATAATGGCTTTGAGCAAGGTATGGATATTCCTATTTATTACGATCCAATGTTGTCTAAGTTAATAACTTACGGTAAAACTCGCGAAGAAGCCATACAGGTGATGTTACAAGCAATTGATGATTATAAAGTTGAAGGAGTACAGACCACATTACCATTTGGAAAATTTGTTTTTGAGCACGAAGCTTTCCGTTCAGGAAAATTTGACACTAATTTTGTCAAGAAATATTACTCCCCTGAAATATTGAAAACACAAATGGCTGAAGAAGCTCAAATAGCAGCTTTTGTCGCTTTGAAACAGTATTTTGAAGATCAAAAAATAGTTCGGTTACCAATACAATAAAGAACAAAGAATATAGAAAATAGAATAACGAATATAGAGAAAATAATAAAGTACAAACAATATAGAAATCGAAATTCAGAAACGGTGATAAGTCTTTTTTCTATATTCTATTTTCCTTTCTCTCTTCTCTCTTTCTTAAAAAATATAAAAAATGGAATCTAAAATAAAAATATTAAACAATAAAATTGCTCTTGCTCATTTGGGCGGAGGTAAAAAGCGTATTGAAAAGCAACACGAAAAGAAAAAATTAACAGCCAGAGAACGGGTTGAATATTTGATGGATGAAGGTTCTTTTGAAGAAATTGGAATGTTGGTCACGCACCGCACCACCGATTTTGGCATGGAAAAAGAAATTTATTATGGTGACGGTGTAATTACAGGATACGGTACTATTAATGGAAGGTTTGTTTATATTTTTGCTCAAGACTTTACCGTTTTTGGTGGTGCTTTATCAGAAACCCATGCTGAAAAAATTTGTAAAGTAATGGATATGGCTCTAAAAGTGGGAGCTCCAATGATTGGGTTGAATGATTCAGGAGGAGCTCGTATTCAGGAAGGAGTACGTTCATTGGGAGGCTATGCTGATATTTTTTATAGAAATGTGCAAGCTAGTGGAGTCATACCACAAATATCAGCAATTATGGGACCTTGTGCAGGAGGAGCAGTTTATTCGCCAGCGATGACCGATTTCACAATGATGGTTGAAAACAACAGCTATATGTTTGTTACAGGACCTAATGTGGTAAAAACCGTTACCAATGAGGAGGTTACCTCAGAAGAATTAGGAGGAGCCATTACGCATTCCACGAAATCAGGAGTTGCTCATACAACCTCTCCAAATGGAGTTGCTTGTATGGAGGATATCAAGCGATTGTTGAGTTATATTCCTCAAAATAATAAAGAAACTACTCCAAAAGTTCCTTATGTTTTGGGAGATGAAATAAGAGAGCAGCTGTCAGAAATTGTCCCAGATAATGCCAATAAACCTTACGACATGCATGAAGTAGTTAAAGGCATTATTGATGAAGAATCTTTTTTTGAAATCCATGCAGCTTACGCCGAAAATATTATCGTAGGATTTGCTAGAATTGCTGGAAGGAGTATAGGTGTTATTGCTAATAACCCTATGTTTTTAGCAGGATGTTTGGATGTAAAAAGTTCGATAAAGGCAGCTCGATTTACTCGTTTTTGTGATTGTTTTAATATTCCATTATTAGTATTGGTTGATGTTCCTGGATTTTTACCTGGAACCGATCAAGAATGGAATGGCATCATCGTTCATGGTGCCAAATTATTATACGCTTTAAGCGAAGCGACAGTGCCAAGAGTTACTGTTATCACCCGAAAAGCGTATGGTGGCGCTTATGACGTAATGAATTCTAAACATATTGGTGCCGACATGAATTTTGCTTGGCCAACCGCCGAAATTGCTGTTATGGGAGCCAAAGGAGCTTCTGAAATTATCTTTAAAAAAGAAATTAGTGAAGCCGAAGATCATGAAGCTAAATTATTAGAAAAAGAAGCCGAGTATGCTGATTTATTTGCTAATCCGTATACTGCTGCACAGCGCGGATTTATAGATGAAGTTATTTTGCCAAAAGATACGCGCAAGAAATTGATAAAAGCCTTTAGTATGTTAGAGAATAAAGTAGTGGCAACGCCTAATCGTAAACATGGCAATATTCCTTTGTAGGTTGAGATTTATATTTAGTAAAAAACCATCTTATAAAATACCCCCAAAAAGTTAGTCATTATTTGGGGGTATTTTTATTTATTGTTCTTGTTGCTGTTTCATCTTTTCAATCAAATTTTGTTGAAAATCTTTCATACCTTCCTCACCAACTACGGTATAAAAATAAATTGTAATTATTAAATATATGGAACTTAAAACAATTCCAATAATGGCTAAAATTTTACCAGTTTTTATATTGGCGTAGCCACTATACAATTCTGGGTTTTCATTGTATGTTGCACTATCTTTTTTAGCCAATACAATAGCTACAATTCCTAATATAAGGCCTATAATGCCATAACAACAGCAGGTTAGTATCGATGCAATTCCTAATATAAGTACTACAGTTGCATTAGGTAATTTTTGTTTTTCCATTTTTATAATGTGTTTAGAAGTGAATAATCATTTTGTAAATATAGGAAACTATCATTATGATAGCATTAACTATAGCCAGAAATATAATTGATTTATGGTAGTTTCTATTTTTATCAATAAAATGCAAACTAAGAATTCCAAAAAACAATACAGTGGTATAAATTGCAGGAAACATATGAAAAGCTCCCGCAAAATCTCCCTTAAAAAGAAGTACTAAGGCTCTTTGAGTGCCACAACCCAAACATTCCACTCCAAAAAGCTTTTTGTTTACACAGGGAATCATAAATCTTTCTAGATCCAAAGTAATAGTATTTAGATTACAATTTTACAAAAAAATATTCATTATAGATTAGTAAGTATATTATTTTAAAGTTTGTTACTTTTGAAATCTGATACCATTCAAATGAAAAAACTATTAATTCCAATAATGATTATTGCCATAACGATTGCTTTATACGAGCAAAGTGGTGATGATAAAAATGTATATTTAATGATTATTGCCGTGGTAGTATTCATGTTTGGTATGATGCGGTTAAGTGCTAAAACGCCAAGTAAGAATCAAGAAAAAAAGAACGACGATGTTTAATATAGGTGATAAAGTTTCCGTTTTAGACGAGGCAATTAATGGTGTTGTTTTATCGGTTAAAAATAATGAAATTGCAATAGAAACAGAGGATGGTTTTACCATGATTTTTTCACACAAAGAACTTATTAGAGTTAACAATACCAGCGATTTAAATATAAAAACGGGAAGTTTTAATTTAAATCAAATAAAAAGAGAAAAAGAAATCCCAAAACCCAGAAGTTTTGTAAAAGAAAAGAAAACTAAAGGCGAAATTCTTCTGCCTGAATTCGATTTACATATCGAAAAATTAGTGCCCAATTTTAGAGGAATGAGCAACTATGATATTCTTACATTACAATCAGAAACGGCAAAAAGACATATCGAATTTGCTATTAGAAATAGGATTCCTAAAATTGTTTTTATTCACGGAGTAGGCGAGGGTGTGCTAAAGGCAGAGCTCGATTTTTTACTAGGTCGTTATGAGAATATTGTTTTTCAAGAAGCCAATTATCAAAAATACGGTTTAGGTGCCACTGAGGTGTATATCAAACAAAATGTAAAATAGTTAGTTTCGAAGTAAAAGTTCTCCAAACAGCATATCGTTTCCAAAATAAAAAGTGCTGTTACCTCTTTTGAAAGTTACATTCTTTAGACTTATTTTGTGTAATAATCCACCAGAAGTAGTAGTTTCAACTTTTATTGTACCTTCAGTAGCAATCCATTCTTCTTTAATTGCTGGTAAATCAGGAGTTGTATTACCGCAAAAATAATCAAGTTGTAAAGCCGTTGAAGGTAAAGGACTTTCGTAAAGTCTATATACTAGTTTATTAGATGTAGTTGATATTGATTGAGTAATTGTTCCCGTATTATTTGGAATTAAATTTGAATCTACATTTTCTAAAACTAAACTTTCATTGCCTGTATTTCGAGCACTAAATATTTTAGTTTTTGATGAACATCTTTGTAATGCAATTGATGCAAAAGAAAATGGTAAGACCGTTGCTTGTGTTTCATAGTCTCCAAAAGTGAACGTATCATATTTTTGTTCAGTACCATCACTTTTTAAAAATACAATATTCTTATAAACTATGGTATGGCTGTATCTCAAAATTTTTTTCTGCCCCGTTTCAGTATTTGTAGCAGAATAAATTGCTTTTGTTGTAACTAGTATGGTTCCAGATTTTGCTATCCATTCACTTGTAGCAGCCGGAGTTATTGGTCCAGCAATTTCACAAATATTGTCTTTAGAAACTTTACCATTGTAGGAACGGTATTTTACGGTTACTTCACCTTCAATTAGTATTTCTCTAGGTTTGCCTTCAAGCGTTTCATCATTTACAAAAGCATTTTCTGATGCCGGTATATTCATAAATAAGGCTTCACTTTCCTTTAGTTTATAAATAATTTCACCGCAAGAACTTGCACCACTAACATTTTCAAAATCAATAGTATCAACAGTTAGTTTCCCATCATCGCAACCATTTAGAAGTACAATTAATACCAATAACCCCAAAAATTTTTTCATCTTTATACAATTTAGCACAAAAATAGTATTTTAATTTGCAATCTCAATCAATTTGTATTTCATTAATTAAGCTAAAAATTTATAACTTTGTTGTAATGAAAAAAGTATATCTCGATAACGCTTCAACTACTAAAATCCGTAAGGAAGTCATTCAAGAAATGACTACAATTTTAGCAGATGATTACGGAAATCCCTCTTCAACACATAGTTTAGGTCGAAATGCAAAAAGTATTTTAGAGCTTTCCAGAAAATCTATTGGTAAGCAGCTCAATTGTACTTCGCAAGAAATTATATTTACTTCGTGCGGAACAGAATCAAACAATTGGATTCTGCGTTCAGCAGTTAAGGATTTAAGAGTAAAACGAATCATAACTAGTAAAATTGAGCATCATGCTGTTTTACACGTTGTTCAAGCCTTACAAAACGAATACAATATACAGGTCGATTATGTTTCAATTAAACCAAATGGAGAAATTGATTTTAATGATTTAGTAGAATTGCTTTCGCAAGATATTAAAACCTTAGTGAGCTTGATGCACGTAAATAATGAAATAGGAACTGTTTTAGATTTAAATAAAGTAGGACGCATTTGCAAACAACATAATGCGCTTTTTCATTCAGATACGGTGCAATCAGTTGGTAAAACCGAAATTGATTTACAATCAATTCCTGTAGATTTTATTGTGGCAAGTGCCCATAAATTTCACGGACCTAAAGGAATTGGTTTTACTTTTGTTAGAAGAAAATCAGGATTGCGGCCTTTATTTTATGGTGGCGAACAAGAAAAAGGATTGCGTCCAGGAACTGAAGGGGTACATCAAATAGCTGGAATGGCTATGGCTTTAGAACTCTCTTACGCAAATTTAGAATCGGATAGAAAACATATTTCTGATTTGAGATTCTATTTAATCAATCAACTCGAATTAACATTCCCCGACTTTAAAATCAACGGAAATCAAGACGGTTTTTATACGGTTTTGAATGTCATGTTGCCTTTTTCAGAAGATAAAACGGCTATGATATTGTTTCATTTAGATATGAAAGGGATAGCTATTTCTAGAGGAAGTGCTTGTCAATCAGGAAGTATAAGTCCTTCACATGTTTTAGACGAAATTTTATCTAAAGAAGACTCCATTAAACCCAGCTTACGAATTTCGTTTAGCCACTACAATACGAAACAGGATATCGATTATTTAATTGAAAGTTTGAAAGTTTTAGCATAAAAAAATCCGATTTGAAATTTCCAAATCGGATTTATACTTCTTACTTCGTACCTCTATCCTCGTACTTACAAATGAATTACTTCTCCATAAGCATCGGCAACGGCTTCCATAACTGCTTCACTCATAGTTGGATGCGGATGAATTGTTTTTAAGATATCATGTCCGGTAGTTTCAAGTTTACGTGCTACTACTGCTTCTGCAATCATATCAGTAACTCCAGCGCCTATCATATGACAACCTAACCATTCGCCATATTTAGCATCGAAAATTACTTTCACAAAACCATCAGGAGTTCCTGAAGCCTTTGCTTTTCCTGATGCCGAGAATGGGAATTTCCCAATTTTAAGTTCGTATCCTTTTTCTTTTGCTTGTTTTTCAGTCAAACCTACTGAAGCAATTTCTGGCGTAGCATAAGTACAACCAGGTACATTTCCGTAATCAATTGGTTCTACGTGTAAACCTGCAATTTTTTCCACACAATTTATTCCTTCTGCTGATGCTACGTGAGCTAAAGCTTGACCTGGAGTAACATCTCCAATAGCATAATAACCCGGAATGTTGGTTTGCGAATAGGCATTTACTAAAATTTTGTCTTTATCAGTTGCAATACCAACTTCTTCTAGACCTATATTTTCGATATTGGTTTTAATTCCAACTGCTGAAAGTAAAATATCAGCTTCTAAAACTTCTTCTCCTTTTGCAGTTTTTACAAATGCTTTTACTCCAGAACCTGAAGTGTCAATGCGTTCTACAGAAGATGAAGTCATAATTTTTACACCCGCTTTTTTCATAGATCTTTCAAATTGTTTCGAAATATCTTCATCTTCAACAGGTACTACATTTGGCATAAATTCTACAATGGTAACATCTGTTCCCATGGCGTTATAAAAGTGTGCAAATTCTACTCCAATAGCTCCTGAACCTACAATAATCATCGATTTAGGTTGAGAGGGTAAAGTCATAGCTTGACGATAGCCTATTACTTTTACACCATCTTGTGGCAAGTTTGGCAATTCACGAGAACGCGCGCCTGTAGCAATAATGATATGATCGGCACTGTATTCTGTTACTGTTCCGTCAGCTGTTTTTACATCTATTTTTTTACCTGGTTTTATTTTTCCAAAACCAATGATTACATCAATCTTATTTTTCTTCATTAAGAATTGAACTCCTTTGCTCATATCGCCAGCTACATTTCTGGAACGATTTACAACTGCATTAAAATCTTTATCGAAAGCAGTAACTGTCAAACCGTAATCAGCTGCATGTTTTAGATAATCAAAAACTTGTGCCGATTTTAATAAGGCTTTAGTTGGAATACATCCCCAGTTTAAACAAACGCCACCCAAACTTTCTTTTTCAATAACGGCTACTTTAAAGCCTAATTGAGAGGCGCGAATTGCTGTAACATATCCGCCAGGACCACTTCCTAAAACTATAATATCGTATTTCATTTTGTGCTTATTTATTTGTTATTTGTACAAAATGCAGTCGGCAAAGCCTCGTGTCATTTCAATGTTTTTTTATTTATTTTTTAATTGTGAAATGCAATCGCAAAAGCTCATGCCATTGTTCTATTTTTTTCTTATTAATTTTCAGTTAGCGAAATTAAGGAATATTTATGTAATTGCGAATTGTGAATTAAGAATTGTTTTCAACTAAAAACTGTGAGTTATACAAATTCTTATAAAAACCTCCTTCAATGTTTAGTAGTTCATGATGTGTACCTTGTTCGACTATTAATCCTTTATCCATAACCACAATTTTATCAGCATTTACAATAGTTGCTAGTCGATGTGCAATAACAATCGAGGTTCTTCCTGTTGTGATTTTTTCGGTAGCTTGTTGAATTAACTCTTCTGAATACGTATCAATTGATGAGGTTGCTTCATCTAATATTAAAATACTTGGATTACTTACATAGGCTCGTAAAAAAGCAATTAATTGTCGTTGACCTGATGAAAGCATAACGCCTCGTTCTTTTACATTATAATCATAACCTTCAGGTAAACTCATTATAAACTCATGAACTCCAATTTTTTTTGCGGCTTGAATCAATTGCTCTCTTGAAATTTCGGGATTGTTTAATGTAATATTGTTTAAAATGGTATCAGCAAACAAGAATACATCTTGTAAAACAACAGCAATTTGTTTTCTAATGGAACTCAGACTATACTCATTAATGTTATGACCATCAATAAAAATAGCTCCTTTGCTAATCTCATAAAAACGATTCAGTAAATTAATTATTGTCGATTTTCCCGCTCCTGTCGACCCAACAATTGCAATAGTTTGCCCTGCTTTTACTTCTAAATTAATTCCTTTTATGACTTCTTCATTTTTAATGTAACTAAAGTGAACGTCATTGAACTGAATATTACCTTTAAATAGTGGCGCTTCAATCATTCCCGTATCTTGAATTTGATCTTTGGTGTCTAAAATATCAAAAACACGATTAGCTGCTATCATTCCCATTTGCATTTCGTTGAATTTATCAGCTATCTGGCGCAACGGATTGAATAACATTCCTATGAACATGGTATAGGAAAATAAATCGCCAAAAGTGGTAAAATGGTCTCCGTTTAAAATTTTTATTCCACCATACAGCACTATAAAACCTAAAGTAAGTGACGTAATGATATCGGCAATTGGAAAGAAAATAGAGTTGTATAAAATTGTTTTTATCCAAGCTTTGTTGTGCTTATTGTTTATTTCACTAAACTTTTCAGCTTCGATATCTTCCCGATTAAAAAGTTGCACAATCTTCATTCCAGTAACTCGTTCTTGAACAAAGGTGTTCATATTGGCAATTTGGTTTCTTACCTCTTCAAAAGCTACTTGCATTTTCTTTTGAAAAATCCTTGTAATAAAAACTAGAATTGGCATCGCAATGATAACAATCCAAGTTAATTTCCAATTCATAATAAACATGAAGATAAGCACTACCAGCATTTTCATTAAATCGCTAATAATCATGAACAACCCTTGACTGAATATCCTAGCAATGGCTTCAATGTCTGAAACAGAACGAGTAACCAGTTGACCTACGGGAGCGTTATCATAATATTTCATTCTAAAACTCATCATGTGTTTGAAGAGTTTTATTCGAATGTCTTTAACGATGTCTTGTCCTAACCAGTTTGCCCAAAAAACAAAATAAAACTGAGAAAAAACTTCTAATAATAATACAACTCCCATGATGCTTACATAAAAAAGCAACCCTTTAGGATCATGAGTTTTAATGTACTCGTCTACGGTTTGTTTCAACAAATAGGGGCGTAGCGCTGCAAAAACAGATAGGGAAACTGCAAAAAGTATTACACCATTAAACCGCCATTGATAGGGTTTGGTATATTCCAAGATTCGTTTAAATATTTTAGTATCGAATACTTTTGCTTTCATTAATTTTTTTAGGAGCTTAATCCAGCTTTACGTTGCAATCTTTTTGTTTTTGGCAGCAAAAACAAAAAGGATTTTCACTGCATTCTGGGCTAGTTATTTTTAATTTCAATGTCAATGACAATATCAATGAGAATCTCTATTTTCTTTACTCTTTATTCTATTTTCTATTCTTTACAAATAATCATATTCAATTTTTGTTAAATACAATCCATGAGCAGGTACTGAAAATCCAGCTTCGCTTCTGCTTTTACTTTCAATTATTGCATTAAATTCAGTTAATGTAATTTGATGCAAGCCTACTTTAATCAAAGTTCCAACAATTGCTCTAACCATATTTCTTAGAAATCGGTTTGCAGATATAGTAAATACGTATTGATTATTCTCCTTTTGCCAAAAGGCTTCTGTAATTTTACAATTAAAAGTGTTGACCTCCGTATGTACTTTCGAAAAACATTGAAAATCCTCATGTTCTAATAAAATAGAAGCCGCTTTATTCATTAAAGCTACATCTAATTCTTTTTTATAATACCAACTTTGTTGCTCTAGAAAAACATTTTTAAAAGAATGAATATGATATTCGTACGTTCTTTTGGTAGCATCAAATCGGGCATGCGCATCATCTGTTACTCGAATGATATCAAAAACTGCAATGTCGCTAGGAAGATAGGAATTGAGTTTGTGAATAGTTTTTACAGAATCGATAGTTGTTTCTAAATCAAAATGAGCGAACATTTCTTTAGCGTGAACACCAGTATCGGTTCGTCCTGCTCCCATCAAACTAATTTCAGAATGTAATACTACAGAAAGCGCCTTACTAAGAGTTTCTTGAACGGAATGTGCATTAGGCTGACTTTGCCAACCGTGGTAGTTTGTTCCGTTATAAGAAAATTTGATAAAGTAGCGCAAGAAAATCTTTTTTTTGATTTGGCAAAGATACTTATTAATGTATGATTTTTGTATTGTGAAAATACAACATAATGTTAATTTGAATTTGAAATTCTATTGTTTAATTTTACAGCCAAACCGAATTCTTGCTTAATGAAAAAAATCCTATTGCTTTCAGATACACACAGCTATATTGATGATACTATTTTGAAATATGTAGATCAAGCAGATGAGGTATGGCATGCTGGGGATATTGGCGATTTAGTTGTTACTGATTCAATAAAAAAACAAAAAAAATTACGTGCCGTTTATGGCAATATTGATGATGATAAAGCCCGATTAGAGTTTCCGTTGCACAATAGATTTATGTGCGAAGGAGTTGATGTTTGGATCACTCATATTGGAGGCTATCCTGGAAAATACAATCCTAACATTAAGACTGAATTAACTACAAATCCGCCTAAATTATTTATTTGCGGACATTCTCATATTTTAAAAGTAATGTTCGATAAAAAAAATAATTTCCTGCACATGAATCCCGGTGCAGCTGGAAAAAGCGGTTTTCATCAAGTACGAACCATGCTGAGATTTGCAATTGATGGCGAAAAAATAAAAGATTTAGAAATAATTGAAATAGAGAAAAAGCTTTAATTTTTTTCTTTAATAGGTACTTTTATAGTTACAAGTGTACCTTTATCTACAATTGAATTTATAGAAAATTTTCCACTCATACTAGAAATTCTCGCTCTAATTTGGGTTAATCCAAATCCTTCATTTGATATAGATTTGGTTGTTTTAAATCCTTTCCCGTTGTCTTCTATAGTAATTATTAGTTCATTATTTTTTTCTTCGATAGCAATTACAGCTTTACTAGCATTGCTGTGTTTTAGAATATTATTAAATAATTCTGAAATAATATGATATAACTTTGTCTCAAAATCTTCATTGTAACTTTGTTTTAAATCAACAGCAATTGTATGTTTAAATTCAATCAAAGTATTAGAATTCTTATCGCATAAATCTTGAATAGCGTGAAATAATCCAAATTTGGCAAGTAATGATGGGGATAGTTCGTGTGACAAATTTCTAATTTCGTCATGAACTTCTTTTAGAATTTCTTTTGTTTTTTTTATTTCTTCGGAATCAATTTTAGTAATAGCTGAGAAAGCAGATAGTTGTAATCCAGCAGAAGATAATTTTGAACTTATATTATCATGTAAAAGACTAGCTATCTTTTTCCGCTCAATTTCTTTACCGTCAAAAGTAGCGTTAATAACATTCAGCTGTAGTTTGCTTCTTATTTTATTGAGTTTGTTTTTTTGTTTCAGTTTAGCATTTTGAAAGAAAAAGTAGAGTAAAATACCAAATAATGTTAATAGAGCAATAATGATTAAAAATAGCCTTTGATTTTTAGCTGCATTTTCTTTAAGCTGTTGTTGCTTTTGTTTATAGCTATTTTCTACTCTCTTAATTTGTCTTTTTGATTCTTCGAGTTCTAGATTTAAGTGTGCAATATTGGTCTTAATTAGTATCTCCTCATTAATGAGTTCATCATTAATTTTCGAGTATAATTCTAAATATTCATATGCTTTTTTATGATTGCCTATCTTCATTAAGAATTTTGAATATTCTAGGTAAACATAGGATAAATCAGACTTATTATCGTATTTAAGTCCAAACTTTAGTGCGTTTTCAAAATAGGTATTGGCTTCATTATTTTTATTAATATGACTGTAATAAATACCATTTAGCATATTCAAACCAACAACATTTGATGAATTTCCGAATTTTTTCTGAAACTTGTTTGCAAAATTCAAATAAGGCAATCCTTTTTCGAATAATTTATTATCAAAACAGGCCCAAATGATATTAATTGTAGTAAAATAAATTTGAGAGGAATCTTTAATTTTAGTGCTTAAAGCAATAGATTTTTTGTAGTGGTTAAATCCTCTTTCAAATTGTTTCTTATCGAAGCAATAGATATTTCCTAAATTGTTGTTGAGCTTATTTTTAAGATCCTCATTATTCGTTTTATCAGCATAAAATAAACTTTTGTTATAATAAAATAATGCCTTTTCAGGATAATTCAATTCATCAAGATTTGCTGCAATAGTATTGTAACAGGTAGCAATTAAATCATCATCATTAATTGCTTTACATTGTGTTAAAGCATATCTAGATTTAATTAACGACTGGTCGTATTTTCCAGCTTTCATTAAATGAGTGCATTCTTTAACTAATTGAGCAATTTCAATTTTTGAAAGTATTTTTTGCTGAGCAAAAGCAATAAAACTAAAATGAATTAGTAGCACTGAAATAGCTATATAGATTCGCTTTTGCAACATTAATTATTTTTACTTCATAAATATATAGACATATTAAAATAAATCAATAATTTCTTGTATTATTTTTTTGTTTTTGATGAATGTATACCTTTAAAAATGAATCAAATTATTTTTAATGGCATACTTTACTAAACCTATAGAACTTTTTACATTCAATTTTTTCAATAAATTCTTTCGGTGAGTTTCTACCGTATTAGTACTAATAAACAATTTTTCGCTTATCATTTTACCGCTATATTCTAAAGCAATAAGTTTTATAATTACAAGTTCTCGATCTGTTAAATAAATGGGTGGAAGTAGTCCTGATTGATCTTCTTTTTTATTGTTTTGGGAAAACGAAGCTAAAATTTTCTCCTGCATGATATTACAGAAATATTCTTGTCCATTATGTACTTCAGTTAATGCTTCTATTATGCTATCTCCTACACTTTGCTTTGTTAAATACCCACGCGCGCCTAATTTTATAACTTCCTTAACTAATTTTAAATCATCGTAACTAGAGAGAACAATAACTTTAAAGGGTGTTTTTGTATTTGATAATTCTTTTAAAACTGCTATTCCGTCTTTCTCAGGCATGTTAATATCCATTACAAGAATGTCAGCTTCAGCCCTTTCAACTTGTTCAATTAGCTGCATTCCGTTTAGCGAAAAGCCTACTACTTCAAAATTATCGTTCGTTTTTATAACAGCTTTCATCCCTTCAATTAGCATTTGATGGTCGTCTGCGAGATAAACTTTAATTTTTTCAGCCATTGTAAAAATTCATTTCAACAAACATAACTTAAATTCTGTAGGAATCATATCACTAAATTTAGTGATATTTCAAAAAAAAAACCCGAACATTTACGTTCAGGTTTTTCTTCGCACTAATAAACTAAGTTTATAGGTTTATCTCAATCTATCCACAGATTTTACGAGATCTTCGTCCTTTTTGATAGCTTTGTTGGCCAAAACTAAAAAAACGATAGAAATAATAGGTAGAAACATCCCAATACCTTTCTCAGAAACAACAATTGTTTCTCCAGATACATTTAGCGAACGATATACAAATAATCCTAATAAAATTAAATTTAATATGATATTCAATCTGCCAATAACAAATTGATGTTGTCTTTTTTTGTAAAATAAGATACTTAATAACGATAAAGAAGTACTTAAACCAAATAACGCTACATACGCTTGATTGGTCATAAAATAAAATTCTTTACCATTACTTAAAGTCCATAATGGAAAAATAAATGGCAAAACCCCAGTAATAACTAGAGCAAGAATTAGATAAACGGTTTGTATTCTTTGAATCATAAATCAATTTTCGTTCACAAAAATATATTTTCTTTTTTATAAATACTATTGTATGATAAAATTTTATTCGTATTATTGCAGAACAAAATCGTAAGTACTTCATTTTACGAACAATTCCAAGAATAAAAATACACTACACATTTTACATCGTATACCAAATCAACTAAATTCAAATAACATTCATGTTTGATATTTCTGTATTAAAAGAAATGAAGCTTGCTGAGCTTCAAGATATAGCTAAATTAGCTAAAACCATAAAAATTGCTGGTGTTAAAAAAGAAGCTTTAATAGATTTGATAATAAAACATCAAAACACTAGTGAGTTATCTGAAACTCCAGTTAATAATGCTCAAGAAATTATAGACAACAAACCTAAAAGAGCAAGAATTACTCCAGAAAAAAAGCCTGCAATTCAAAATAAAAAAACAGCTACTCTTTTTTCTAAAATTGAAGAACCAATTGCAGAAATTCTTCCGATAGTTGAAGAAAATATAATTGCTCAAGAAGCCCCACCAGTTCTGGCTAATGCGCCCAAAATTGTAAAATTTAAAAAATCGGATTATGAAAAAAAGATTGCAATAAAAGCAGAAAAAGCATTGCCTAAAGAGGAAAGCACTACTGTTGAGGAAGAAAATAAAGTATTAGTTGCTGAGGAAAATGCAGAAACAAAATTTCCTGAAAAGAAAATAAACCCCAATCAATTGCATAAGCAAAATCAAAATGGTAATGGGAATCAGAATTCGAATAACGGAAATCCAAATTTTAAAAATAAGAAGAATAATTTTAGAGATTCCGATTTTGAATTTGATGGAATAATAGAAAGTGAAGGTGTTCTCGAAATGATGCCAGATGGATATGGTTTTCTGCGTTCTTCGGATTATAATTATTTAGCTTCTCCAGATGATATTTATTTATCCACTTCTCAGATTAGATTATTTGGATTGAAAACCGGAGACACAGTAAAAGGGGTAGTACGTCCACCAAAGGAAGGTGAGAAATTTTTCCCATTGGTTCGTGTTTTAAAAATAAACGGACATGATCCTCAAGTAGTTCGAGATAGAGTTTCGTTCGAACATTTAACACCAGTTTTTCCAACAGAAAAGTTCAGATTGGCTGAAAAGGGGAGCTCCATTTCAACTCGTATTATCGATTTGTTTTCTCCAATAGGAAAAGGACAACGTGGTATGATCGTTGCTCAACCTAAAACTGGTAAGACAATGTTGCTTAAAGATATTGCTAATGCTATTGCAGCAAATCATCCTGAGGTATATTTGATTGTTTTACTTATTGATGAGCGTCCTGAAGAGGTTACTGATATGCAACGTTCTGTTCGTGGTGAGGTGATCGCATCCACTTTTGATAGAGAGCCACAAGAACACGTAAAAATCGCGAATATCGTTTTAGAAAAAGCAAAACGATTGGTAGAATGTGGGCACGATGTTGTTATTTTATTAGACTCTATTACTCGTTTAGCAAGAGCCTACAATACTGTACAGCCTGCCTCAGGAAAAGTATTAAGTGGTGGAGTAGATGCCAATGCTTTACAAAAACCAAAACGCTTTTTTGGTGCAGCCAGAAATGTAGAAAACGGTGGGTCATTGAGTATTATTGCTACTGCCTTAACTGAAACGGGTTCTAAAATGGACGAAGTAATTTTTGAAGAGTTTAAAGGAACTGGAAATATGGAGCTGCAATTGGATAGAAAAATTGCCAACAAACGTATTTTCCCTGCTATCGATTTAACTTCATCAAGCACAAGAAGAGATGACTTGCTTCTAGACGAAAAAACATTGCAACGCATGTGGATTATGAGAAAATACTTATCAGATATGAATCCTGTTGAAGCTATGGATTTCATCAACGATCGATTTAAGAAAACTAGAAATAACGAAGAGTTTTTGATATCAATGAATGATTAATCAATAATTATTCAATACTAATAGCAATAAAAAAACTCCGATGTAGAGAAATGTACATCGGAGTTTTTTGTTGTTTAAGTTTACGATTGAATTTTAATCTCTTTGGGTTTAATTCCTCGAAGCACTGCTTCGATTTTTTGACACAGATTTCACAAATTAACACAGATTTTTCTGTGCAAATTTGTGAAATCTTTGTTTTTCTTATAGATTTTTGGCTCTGCTTCGAGGTAGTTTATTTAACAATTACTTTTTTAGTAATGGATTGATTATTGGCAGTCAATTTCAGAAAGTAAAATCCATTAGTTAAATTTTCTAATGAGTATGTGTTGTTTTGTAATTTAGGTTTCTTAAGGTGTTTAATTAATTGACCATTAACGTTTGTTAAACTGATTTCATCAACAATGGTATCGGTTTGAATGTCTATTCTGTTATTTTTTGTTGGATTTGGATAAACTATTACTGAAGAAAGCATATTGAAATCAGTGGTAGATAAGAATATTCCCGGCCAGCGATTTTCGGCTTTTGTTCCTCCCCAAATGAGAGTTGCTAAATACGGATTGTCTATAAATGGATTTCTATTGCCTTGACCATAAAAACTACTTACATTTCCTAAATACGTATTTCTGTTATCTTCAAACTGCGATACAGGATCTTCAGCATTCCAATCTAAAAATAAATCAATCATGGCAGGATCATTTGCAACAGGTTTTCCAACGCCAACATTTCCTGGTAAACATTGATCTCCATAGCGCAAATACATATACATCATCATTCTTGCAATATCACCTTTCCATTCATCTCCAGGATACCAGTCTGAACCAAATGTTCCTGAATTTCCTGAACCTACACCAAATTTTTTATTTCCTCTATCTGCATTTCTTTCTACATCACTTGGACGTAAATGGTGTACATCAGAATTAGCCTCAGTAAATTCTAGGTTAGGAGTTCCTAAAGATCTTGGATAGGTGTGCTCTCTATTCCATTGGCAAGAACCAGTTCCGTCATCATTTCTATTTCTTCTTCGATGATCATTCTCATCTAATGGTATTTCACCGCCATCACATATAGACGGGCTAAAACCATAAACTAACAATAAATTGGTTTTAGTAACATCATCAGGATCTAAATCGGTAAATCGAATTGCATTTTCTGCTTGAGCATAAGTCAGAATGTATGTATGGGTTTCGATAATTTGTCTTGCTAGAGCTTGTTTTAATGCTATTCCAGTTTGATTAAAATTAAATCCATTGTAATATGGGGTAGCAGGTGCTCCAGCTTGAGAGTATGCAAAGTTGATGCAAAGTAGAAGAATAGGGATAATTAGTTTTTTCATTCGACAAATTTCGATTTTAACAAAGGTATTTTATTTTGTGTTGTAATTATTGCAGTTATTCATTGTTAACAAAAAAAATGTCCTCTATTTATGAAGACATTTTATGTTGAAATTGTATTTGAGAATTAATTTACAATTACTTTTTTTGTTACAGATTGACCACCAGAAGTTAATTTTA
This sequence comes from Flavobacteriaceae bacterium, assembly GCA_947457255.1. Lineage (GTDB taxonomy): Bacteria > Bacteroidota > Bacteroidia > Flavobacteriales > Flavobacteriaceae > Flavobacterium. The sequence continues at coordinate 10,139 of CANGUZ010000025.1, read as the reverse complement.
AAAAGTAAAATCCTTGAGATAGGTTATCCATTCTAAACAAATTATTTTGTAAAACAGGGTTCTTTATTTGTTTAATCAATTGACCATTTAAAGTAATTAGTTCAATAGTATCAAGGCTATTTTCTGATTGAATGTTTATGGAACGATTGTTTGTAGGATTAGGAAAAACGGAAACTTTTGATGATATTTCATACTCACTATTTCCTAGTGGAGAACCCCATATTTTTGCAACATAAGAATTATTATCGATATATGGATTCCTGTTTTTTTGTCGTGAAAAAACAGCATTATTTCTTCTAATTTCTCTTGGACTGACCGGATCTTGTGCGTTCCAAGTCAATAGGATATTTTTAAAGGTATCAGTAAAAACTTGAGTTGAAGTATTATTAAACATTTCGTAATCATAACCAGCAACAACATCTTCATATCGAGTAGCAAAGTATAATATACATCTTGCAACATCTCCCTTAAATTCGTCTATAGGCTCAAAAACAGTTCCAGAATAACCAGCAGAATAGCCTGAGTTTAAATTAGATCCTCTTTTTGTGCCATTAATTGAAGTCCAATTGGCAACATTAACTTTACCAAAAGGTAAATCACCTCTCTGAGCATTTACATGTTTATCAGAAGGTAAAACAAAATGAGCGTCAGATTGCATAGGAGTTGCGCCATCAAAAACAGATTGCGGAACTATATGCTCTCTATTGTATCTTTCACATTCATTATTTCCCAAAGTTCCATCGTCTCTACCACCTCCATTTTTATAACTAAATTGACATTCAGAACCTATTGGTTTTTCAGTATAAATATCTAAAACTGAACCGTCGTTTTCATAAAATAAATCAATGTCTGACGTTTCATAAGTAATGTATAATCCAGGGCTATAACCCTGATCTATATAATTTTTAGTAATAATCGTAGCAAGTTGAGTTTTTAATGCATATCCCGTGCCAGTAGCTGTATTGTAATATCCAGCTGGTGGTTGGGCGACTGCTATAAAAACAAAAAGGAGTAGAAAAAGAGAATAATTATTTTTCATAGTAAAATTTAATAACAATTTAATGTAGATTGTTTTAGGAAACAAATTTAGCTTATATTCTTAAATAAAAATCATTGTTTATAGTATAAAAATCATTTTTATTTAAAATTTAACAAATGTATTTGTAGAAAAAACAATTTTATATGCTGTTTTTTGTAATTTATATGTTTAAAAATTAATTGATTTTTCGTTCTAATAGTGCCATATAAAATCCATCAAATCCAGATTCGGAAGCGAGAATTTTTGCGTCTTTTATAAAATTAAAACTTTTACCAATATCAGTTGTTAGGAATTTTTTTACTTGTTCTTGATTTTCAGAGGGTAAAACAGAACATGTCGCGTAAACTAATTTTCCACCAGGTTTTACTATTTTAGAATAACTTTCTAGAACTTCAGCTTGTACTCTCCTTATATTATCAATAAATTCGGGTTGCAATTTCCATTTGGCATCAGGATTTCTTTTCAAAACTCCTAAACCACTACAAGGTGCATCTATCAGAACCCTATCTGCTTTTTCGTGTAATTTTTTAATGACTTTTGTAGTATCAATAATTCGGTATTCTATATTAAAAGCTCCGTTTCTTTTGGCTCTTAGTTTAAGTTGCTTCAATTTACTTTCATATAAATCCATTGCAATCAATTGTCCTTTGTTTTCCATTAAGGAAGCAATGTGCAATGTTTTTCCTCCAGCACCAGCGCAAGTATCTACAACACGCATACCCGGTTTTACATCAAGAAAATGTGCAACCAATTGTGAATTGGCATCTTGTACTTCGAACAAACCTTCTTTAAATGCATCCGTTAAAAATACGTTAGCTCTTTCTTTTAGAACTAATGCATCTGGTTGGTTTTTTAAAAACTCCGTTTCAATGTTCAAATCCATTAAAATGGCATGTAATTTTTCTTTTGTAGTTTTTAAGGTATTGACTCTCAAAATTACTTTGGCGGGTTGGTTTTGAGCTGCAATTTCTGTAGTCCATACTTTTTCGCCTAATTCTTTTACACCTAATTCATCCATCCAGTCCGGAATAGATTCTTTTAAAGCTCTAATTTTAGAAAGTTCGTCAAAGCGTCCCTTTATTTTTCGTTCAGGAGTCCCTTCAAGTTGTCTCCAATCAGGAATTGGATAACCTCTCAAAACGGCCCAAACCGAAAACATTCTCCAAAGATTGTCTCGATCAAAAGGTTCTTTAACTTCTGCAATTTCTGCGTATAATCTTTTCCAACGAACAATTTCGTATATGGTTTCTGCAACAAATTTTCTGTCTGAACTTCCCCAACGCTTGTCTTTTTTTAAAGCTCTGGCCACTACTTTATCAGCATATTCACCTTCATTAAATATTGCATTTAGGGAATCGATAGTAGTATAAACTAAATTTCTGTGTAATCTCATTTTTATTATTTGAGCTGCAAAGGTACTATTTAAAGACGAATTTTACCCGTTAATATTTGTTGCTTTTGATTCAAAAAAAATACTGCTCAGAGCAGTATTTTAGAAATTATTTTATTCGAGTTAAATATATTTTTTCTGGCGGATGCAATACTAGTGGGAATTGCTCAATTTTTACAGAACTGCTATCTAAACCAAATGCATTTCCTTCAGACAAACTGAATTTTTTAATAAAGAAATAGGTATTCATAATTAACTTTTCATGCCACAACATGTCACTGTCATTAGACAAGAACTTTTCAGACAATACAAATTTAAAATCACCAAGAATATTATTTTTATTAAGTGATTCATAACGACTGGTAACATCTACTTCTCCATTTTTTACCATGTCTTTCAGAACTTCTTTAAACATTAGATTGATTTTTGTAGGTTCTCTAAATCCTAAATTAAAATCTACTCTAAAAATGTCATCTTTTATAATTTCAGTAACTTTATATTCTTTTTTATAAGGTTCATTTAAGATGTTCACATGTACAAACCAATAAAGATCAGCTCTTTTAGGTCTTTTTTGTAATATGGAGTACATTACCTTTTCTTCTATTTCATCTGTTCTGCTTGCATTAGTCATGTAAACTAAATGGGTTGCGTATTTAGGAATAGACAAGTCAACACTTAGCTCAGCCATTACTTTTTTATAGTCATCAATTTTAACAAACTTAGTATAATTTTTACTAATTTGTTTGGCCATATACCAAGTTGACATAAGTAGAATCAATGCAATTGCAATAATTAAAGTGACATAACCTCCTTCTGCAAATTTTGTAATATTTGCATACAAAAAACAAAACTCTATAATTACATAAATACCTATAAGCGGCATTATAAAATACAATTTCACCCTTTTTATTATTAAATAATAATTAAGCAAAATAGTCGTCATAATCATACATAAAATAATGGCTAGACCATAGGCATGCTCCATATTACTTGATTCTTCAAAATGTAGAACAATTCCAATACAACCTAACAATAAAAGCCAGTTTATTGAAGGTATATACAATTGCCCTTTTAGTTCAGTAGGATACTTTATTTTTACTTTTGGCCAAAAGTTCAATCGCATCGCTTCGTTGATTAATGTAAATGAGCCACTAATTAAAGCTTGAGAAGCAATTACTGCCGCCATCGTTGCAATAACAATTCCAATAGGTTGAAACCATGTTGCCATTGATAAATAAAACGGATTGGCATTAGAACCTCCTAAACTTCTAAGAGTTTCTCCTTCATGCTTCATTAAAAAAGCAGCTTGACCAAAATAGTTTAGAATAAGAGTAGTTTTTACAAATATCCAACTGATTCTAATGTTTTTTCGACCGCAATGCCCCATATCTGAATAAAGAGCTTCAGCTCCAGTTGTACATAAAAAAACAAATCCCAGAACAAAAAAACCTTCAGGATTTACTCCTTTGTCAGCCATTAAAAGATGATAGGCATAATATGGATTTACCGCTTTTAGTACTTCTAAATTGCCTGAAATTTGTATTATACCTATTATAGCTAGCATAGAGAACCATAGTAGCATTACCGGTGCAAAAAACCTTCCGACAAGTTTTGTTCCAAATTGTTGTATGGTAAAAAGCACGAATAAAATTCCGATAACAATTGGAATAGTATTTATTTCAGGATAAAAATTTCTTATTCCTTCGACTGCTGAGGATACTGAAATAGGTGGTGTAATTATCCCATCAGCGAGTAAAGCACTTCCTCCGATGATTGCAGGAATGATAAGCCATTTTATTTTTGTCCGTTTTACTAAAGCATATAAAGCAAAAATTCCGCCTTCACCATGATTGTCAGCACTTAAAGTAATAAGTACATATTTTATAGTGGTTTGTAAAGTTAATGTCCAAAAAACTAAAGAAATTCCTCCAAGAACGAGGTCGTAATTAATAGCATTGTCTAATCCAAGTATTGCCTTCATTACGTATAAAGGCGATGTACCAATGTCACCATAAATAATCCCTAAAGAGATTAATAAACCACCTAAAGTTAATTTACTGTGAAGGTTTTGATGTTGAGAGCTCATATTTTATTATTTGTAAAAGAGAACAAAATTACCAATATAATATTAATTTGAATTAATTTAATTCAAAAACTTAAGCTTAATTGTCTCAAAAAAAAGTAATTCTGATTTTTGACTCAATAGCATTAAAATATTTTATGTTTTAAATTAAAAACATTAATTATGTTTATAATAGTTCTCGTTTTATCTTTGTCTCTACTAAAACAAATAAATATCATGAAAAAGATTAGCTTAATTTTTACTGTACTATTTTCTATTACAGTTTCAACTTTTCAGGCGCAAGTAACTGCTGAAAGTTCATTACAGTTATTAAAAGACGGCAACAAACGTTTTATTGAAGGGAAAAGTATTCGTCCGCATCAAAACTTAGAACGTGTTAAAGAAGTTTCATTAGGTCAAAAACCGTATGCAATTATCGTAGGTTGCTCTGATTCTAGAGTGCCGAGTGAAATTATCTTTGATCAAGGTTTAGGAGATTTATTTATTGTAAGAACTGCTGGACAAGTATCTTCATTTGCCTCTTGGGGAAGTATTGAATTTGCTAATGCAGTATTAGGCGCTAAGTTAATTGTAGTTATGGGGCATACAAAGTGCGGAGCCGTTGCAGCTGCATGTAAAGTACCGGATGTGCCAGGACACATTGTTACTTTAATTAATGCTATAAAGCCAGCAGCAGAATTGGCTAGAACACATAAAGGCGATGAGGTGGAAAACGCTGTTAAAGTTAATGTAGCTATGCAAGTACAACAATTGCAAAGTTTGGAACCAGTTTTAACTAAAGCAGTAGCAAGTGGTGATACAAAAATTGTTGGTGCAGTATATGACTTAGCATCAGGAAAAGTAGAGTTTTTAGAATCCGATTTTTTGAGTACTTTTCAAAAGAAATAAGTTTTTTTAAATTCAATAGTTTTTAATCGTTAGATTCTGATTAAAAACTATTGTTTTTTTTAATTAGGAGTGTTTTTTTCCCTATATTGTTGCAATAGTTTTCTATTAAATCCTTCTTCGGCTTTTTTGAGTTTTATAATTTTTATAGGCGACAGAATTCCTTTTAAATTAGCAATGAATTTTTTACGAAGTTGAAACAATTCTTCTTCAGTATTCTCCATTTGATTTAAGAAATTTAAAGCTTCTTTCTCGTTCATTTTTTCAACTTCACCGCCATTAAAACGATCCATATACGAGCGCATTTTTTCATGTTTTAATTCACGTTGTTTATCTTCAAAAGCATTGTAAATTGGCCAAAACTTAGTTGCTTCATCTGAATTAAGTTTCAGTTCATCAGTAATATATGCTACCTTCAAAGCTTTTATTTTTTCTCTTTTTTCTTTAAATCGAGGTTGTGCAAAGCTATTTACAGTAAATAAAATAAAAAACAGGTATAGTAAATTTTTCGTTTTCATAAAATAAGATTAATTAATTATGTATTCTTCTAAATTGGAATGAGTTGAAAGTAAATCTTCAATAGCTTTATCTTCTATATTAAAATTCAATTTCATTTTTTGAATATCGTCATCATCTAGTAAATTGGCTAGCTCATCGTCTGAAATAGCATCCTGACTTGTTAGATAATTTTCTATTGTTGTTTTGTCTAAAGCATTTTGTTGCGTAACAATTGTAGTATAAATAGGTATTGATATAGCAATTATTAAAATGGCAGCAACTGCATACATCCAAGTTTTTTTTCTACTAAAAAGTGAAATTACTTTTGGCTCATGTTCGGGTAACCGTTGTATTACTCTAGCTGAAAAATCATCAAAAAAATTATCTGGAGCTTTAAATCCAGATTTAATTTTTGGTTGGTTTTCTAATTTAAATTCATTCATAATCATAAGACTTTGTTTTTTTGAAAAGGTTTAATTTGAAGTCATATATAATTCAATTTTCTTTACGGCATGATGGTAAGAAGCTTTTAAAGCACCAACTGATGTTCCTAAAATTTCCGATAGGTCTTCGTATTTTATTTCTTCAAAGTATTTCATTTTAAAAACCAATTGTTGTTTTTCTGGCAATTGGGCTATTGCCTTTTGTAATTTAATTTGAATTTCATTTCCATCAAAAAAAGAGTCCGCTTTTAAATTATCTACTATTTTACTTTGCAAGGCTTCACTTGTAGTTCCGTTGCGTTTTGCTTTTTGATTAATAAATGTAATAGCTTCATTGGTTGCAATGCGATACATCCAAGAAAATAGTTTGCTATCGCCTTTAAAATTTTTAAGATTTTGAAATACTTTAACGAAAGTATTTTGCAAAACATCGTCGGTATCATCGTGATTCAAAACGATGTTTCGAATATGATTGTATAACGGTTTTTGATACTCCTGCAAGAGTTTTTGAAACGCCTCATTTTGCGTTCTAGGAGTCAATAGTTCTTGTATGAAATATTTTTCTTCCAAAGAAATGTTTTCTATTAGAATGCAACTAATGGAAAAGGTTTAATCTTTCCAAAAAAAAAATTACGGTTCAGTAGATTCTAAAGCTTTTTCAACAGAAGTTGCTGTGCTGTCTTCAACAGGCTTAGATTCGCTTACTGCAATTGCTTTTGATTGGATAGGAATATATATTTCGGTAATCCATTGCGATGGATTTGCAATTTGCTCATTGTTTTTATAGTACAACTCTAATGAAGCTACATTTATATTTTGAGACAAATTATTCTTATTAATATATTCAAAAGTTTTCTCCCAAGCTTCTTTACTATGAGAATAGTCGCCTTTTAAAATGGTTTTTACAGCTTTAAACGGATACAGTTGACCAGAAGTAATATCGCTCCCTTCACTAGTATAAACGATATTTTTTATAGGAACACAAACCGAAAGTTTAGTAATTCCGGTTCCTACATCATAAGTATGATACAAAACAAATGGTTTTCCGTACATAACTAATTTATTTTTCTTGAAAAAATTAATAATTTTAGGAATCATGATGCGCAAATTTTTAGGAACATCACTAATTTTACTGGTAATGCTTTGTTTTAAATAATAGCAACCTAGTTTTTGTACAACACCAGCCACTTTAATAGAGTAGGTGTTTATTTCGTAATCTAAAGTTTTATCTAAATTGGCTAGACTTTTTTCATACATATCTCCAATAACGTTACTTGGTCCGCCCTTGAAAGCGCTATAAATTTTAAAACCAAAACTCATAGTTCCTTTAGATCTCCATGTTACTTTTGTTCCTCCTGCAGTATCTTTAAATGTCCAATAAACATCTGAAAGAGAGCCGTTATAGTCCATTTTTTGATGAATACTAACATTGTTTTTTACAGCTGTGGTTTTCATTTCTCCATTACCATCATTTCCTTTCCATGAATAAAAGGCGCCAATGCCAACAGTATTATTAGGATAATTAAAAGTCATTTCTGGGTCTTCCTTTTTCCAAGAACCAAAAGTCTCCCAATTTCTAAAATCGTTAACATAATTAAATACGGTACTTCTTTGTGATTTAATTACTCGACTTCTTGTAACATCATAATCTCCTTTTTGAGTAGCTATAAATACTGTTGTTGCAAAAAGAGTCAATAAAAGCAACAGAAATATATATTTTAAAATTTTCATGATTTTACAATTATTTGCTTTTGTAAAGTTAAAAATTTTAACTGATGTTTGATAAGATTAAATCTATTAAATTACTTTTCAAATCTTCAATTATCTTTTCATAGTTACTTTTATTATAAAAAGTAATAGTATAAAGAATATAAAAGCAATTAAAACTTTATAAGACCCTTTATAGAATATTTGATGTATGTTAACATCTTTGCGATAAGAAGAAATCATAACGATAACAAAAGCGATTAAAAATAAAGCTGCAAAAATCCATTGTCCTGTGCTAAACATAAGTATAATTATTTTCAACAAAAATAGTCAATTGTATGCAAAAGTTATTATTTTGCAACATCATTTAAATAATTTTTAATATGCAAAAACAACTCAACGCCGTAAAGGAATTTCATACCGCTTTTGCTATAGGTCATAGCGAACATCCTAGAGCCGATTTAGGTGAATCTAAAAATGTTTTGCGTTTTAATTTAATGAAAGAAGAAAATGAAGAATATCTTGAAGCAGTTCAAAATAATGATTTAATTGAAATTGCTGATGCTTTAGGGGATATGATGTATATTTTGTGTGGAACTATTATTGAACATGGTTTACAACATAAAATTGAAGAAGTTTTCGATGAAATTCAGCGCAGCAACATGAGTAAATTGGGAGAAGATGGAAATCCTATTTATCGCGAGGACGGAAAAGTAATGAAAGGTCCCAATTATTTTAAACCTGATTTTTCAAAAATATTGAAATGACATTTTGCTACTTATGCAAAAAGAGGGATTTTCTATTGAAAATCCCTCTTTTTGTTATAGTAATATCTAAACTTTTACAGTCCACCCAAAAGTATCGTCAGCTAATTTATGCTGAATATTGGTTAAGTGTTCTTTAAGTTGTAATGCATATGAATTTTCAATTTTTGGCAACTCATAATAAACCTCTCTAAAAGAAAATCCAACGATAGGATTTACTACTGCAGCCGTGCCAGCACCAAAAATTTCTTTCAATGTGCCATTTTTTGAAGCATCTACAAGTTCTTGAACTAAAACTGGTCTAACTTCTACATCTATTCCTTTGCTTTTTGCTAAATCAATAAGGGTTTTTCTTGTTACTCCGTCAAGTATTCTTTCGCTAACTGGCGCAGTAAGTAATATGTCATTTATTCTGAAGAAAACATTCATAGTTCCTGCTTCTTCTAATTTGGTATGAGTAGCGTCATCAGTCCAAATTACTTGCTGAAAACCTTCTTTGTTCGCTAGGTTTGTTGGGTAAAACTGTGCTGCATAGTTACCAGCAGCTTTTGCCGCACCAATACCGCCATTTGCAGCACGACTAAAATGTTCTGCAATAAGTACTTTTACTTCACCTGAATAATAGGCTCTTGCTGGCGATAAAAGTATCATAAATTTATATTCATCAGAAGGGTTTGCCACAACTCCAGTTCCGGTAGCAATCATAAAAGGTCTTATATACATAGTATTTCCTTTACCTTTTTTTATCCATGCCTCATCCAATCGAAGCAACTCGTTTAATCCTTGCATAAAAATTTCTTCAGGAACTTCTGGCATAGCCATTCTAACTGCCGACTTATTGAATCTATTATAATTTTCGTCTGGTCTAAAAAGCCAAATATCATCATTATCATCTTTATAAGCTTTCATACCTTCAAAAATGGCTTGACCATAATGAAAAACTCTAGTAGAAGGATCTATTAAAAAAGGGGCATAGGGCTTAATAACTGGTTTTTGCCATTCACCATTTTTAAAATCACATTCAAATAAATGATCTGTAAAAACAGCTCCGAAACTTAAGTTTTCAAAGTCTACCGAATTTATTTTTGTAGTAGAAGATTTAATTGTTTCAATTTTACTAGTTTGAGTTGTACTCATGGCAATGAATTTTGTTTAATATAGTGAATTGTATTGAAATAATTGTTTTGTATATTTTAAAAACACATAAACAACTTATGCAAAATTAAATAAAATTAAGCAAAAAACTTACCAAAAATCTATTTAAAATAGAGTTTACTGATGATTTGTTTATATTCGAAAAAAGATATCCTATTTGTAGTAAATTATATTA
>CANGUZ010000024.1 GCA_947457255.1 Flavobacteriaceae bacterium | reverse complement strand
GCCTCTTTTTATAAAATATGACATTTAAAGAAAAGGTATATCATTTGATAAATGAAGGATTGACAGAAAAGCCAGCTGTTTTCCTAATTGATTTGACTATTACTGATAGTTTTAAAGTTATTGTAACTTTAGATGCAGATAATGGAGTAATTTTGCAGGATTGTATAGACATTAGTCGTGCCATTGAAAATAATTTAGATCGAGAGGAGCAAGATTTTTCTTTAGAAGTGGCGTCGGTAGGAGTAGGATCGCCATTAAAAATGGTTAGACAATATAAAAAAAACGTTGGCAGAACATTAATTGTAAAACTTGCAAACGAAACAATAGAAGCCCAGTTAGTAGATGCTAACGAAGAATTTATTACTTTAGCTTGGGAAGCTAGAGAACCAAAAAAAGTTGGAAAAGGAAAGGAAACTGTTCAAAAAAGACAGGAAATACTTTATTCAGAAATAAAAGAAGCAATTGTTACAGTAACATTTTAATTAAAAAGTTGGCATGGAAAATTTAGCATTAATCGATTCATTTTCAGAGTTTAAAGACGATAAACTTATTGATCGTGTAACGCTTATGGCGATTTTAGAAGATGTATTTAGAAATGCATTGAAGAAAAAATTTGGTTCGGATGATAATTTCGATATCATTATCAATCCTGATAAAGGAGATATGGAAATTTGGCAAAGAAGAGTTATTGTAGCTGATGATGATTTAGATTTAGATCATTTAGAAATTACATTAACTGAGGCTAGAAAAATAGAACCTGATTTCGAGATTGGTGAAGAAGTATCAGAAGAAGTAAAATTAATTGATTTGGGACGAAGAGCTATTCTTGCTTTGCGCCAGAATTTAATTTCTAAAATTCACGAACATGATAATACAAATCTTTATAAACAATTTAAAGATTTAATAGGAGAAATATATACTGCCGAAGTGCATCACGTTCGTCCTAGAGTAGTCATTTTAGTAGATGACGAAGGAAATGAAATCATTTTACCAAAAGAAAAACAAATTCCATCTGACTTTTTCCGTAAAGGCGATAATGTTCGCGGAATAATTGAAAATGTAGAATTAAAAGGAAACAAGCCTCAAATTATAATGTCTAGAACTTCAGAAAAGTTTTTAGAAAAATTATTTGAACAAGAAATTCCTGAGGTTTTCGACGGTTTAATAATGGTTAAAAATGTAGTGAGAATTCCTGGCGAAAAAGCAAAAGTAGCTGTAGATTCTTATGACGATAGAATTGATCCTGTTGGAGCATGTGTAGGGATGAAAGGATCTCGTATTCACGGGATAGTTCGTGAATTAGGAAACGAAAATATTGATGTAATTAATTATACAAGTAACATTCAATTATATATTACAAGAGCTTTGAGTCCTGCAAAAGTTTCTTCAATAAAAATTAATGAAGAAACAAAAAGAGCCGAAGTTTTCTTGAAATTAGAAGAAGTTTCTAAAGCTATTGGTCGTGGGGGTCATAACATTAAATTGGCAGGTCAATTGACAGGTTATGAGTTAGACGTTATTAGAGAAGGAAATGTAGCGGAAGAAGAAGATGACGTTGAATTAACTGAGTTCTCTGATGAGATAGATGAATGGGTAATCGAAGAATTTGCAAAAATTGGTTTAGATACGGCAAGAAGTATTCTAAAACAAGATGTAAATGATTTAGTAAGAAGGACAGACCTAGAAGAGGAAACAATTTTAGAGGTAATGCGCATATTGAAAGAAGAGTTTAACGCATAGTTATTTCTTCTAAAAAATAAATACCGCTTTTTCCCTCTACTTTTGAGAGGGCTAGGGAGAGGAACAATAAAAAGGTAATATTAAAAAGGTTTTATGTCAGACGAGAGAGTAATTAGAATTAACAAGGTTTTAAGGGAATTAAATATTTCATTAGAAAGAGCTGTGGATTATCTTAAAGATAAAGGAATTTCCATTGAATCCAATCCAAACGCAAAAATTTCTGATGCAGAGTTTAGTATTCTTCAAAATCAATTTGCTGGCGACAAAGGAAACAAAGAAGCTTCAAAAGAAGTTGGAGAAGAAAAAAGAAAGGAAAAGGAAGCTTTACGAATTGAAAGAGAAAAAGAAATTGAAGACAAGCGAAAATATGACGAAGAACGTCATAGGCTAGAAGTAATTAAAGCGAAAGCTGTTATAAATGCTCCTAAGCAAGTTGGAACAATTGATCTTAATCCTAAAAAACCAATAGTTTCAGAGTCAAAAGAACAAAAAGGAGTTGCTCCAAAAGTCGAAACAGAAAAACCTATTCAAAAAGAACTACCTAACGAAGAAGTTGTTCCTGAAAAAAAAGCGGTTAAGTCTGCTATAAAAACTGAAAAAGCACTTGAAGTTGTAAATGAAGAAACTCCTGTCGAAGAATCGATAACCACTCAATATCAAAAATTGTCTGGTGCTACTCTAACAGGACAAACAATTGATTTATCTCAATTTAATAAACCTAAAAAGAAAAAAGAAGAGCCAAAAATAACACCAAATAAACCAGGTGCAAATGCTGCGGCTAATCCAAATTCTAATGCCAATAAAAACAAAAGGAAACGTATTCCGCCAAAACCAGGCGAAATAAGACCTAATACTGGAGCAGTTGGTGCTGCCGGGGGGAACAATCCAAATAAAATTACCCCAAATTCTGGTGCTACTAATGCTGCAAACAGAAATGCAAGACCTGGTTTTGTGAAGGGAAACCGACCTGCAATCGTTGCAAAAGTAGAGCCTACTGAAGAAGATGTAAAAAATCAAATTCGTGAAACTTTAGAAAAACTTCAAGGAAAAGGCGGTAAATCTAAAGCAGCAAAATACAGAAGAGATAAAAGAGATACGCATCGTCAAAAATCAGATGATGAGCAAAGAGCATTAGATGAAGGAAGCAAAACCATCAAAGTTACAGAGTTTGTTACTGTTGGTGAAATTGCTATCATGATGGATGTTCAGGTTACCAAAGTAATTGGAACTTGTATGTCACTGGGTATAATGGTAACTCAAAACCAACGTTTAGATGCCGAAACTTTAACTATTGTTGCCGATGAGTTTGGATATGAAGTAGAATTTATTACTGTTGATATTGAAGAGGCTATCCAAGTTGTTGAAGACAAAGAAGAAGATTTAGTTTTCAGAGCACCTATAGTAACCGTAATGGGTCACGTAGATCATGGTAAAACATCATTACTAGATTATATCCGTAAGGAAAATGTGATAGCAGGAGAATCAGGAGGAATCACTCAACATATTGGTGCCTATGGTGTTACTTTAGATAATGGTCAAAAAATAGCTTTCTTAGATACACCAGGACATGAGGCGTTTACCGCAATGCGTGCTCGTGGAGCTCAAGTTACCGATATTGCTATTATTGTGATAGCTGCCGATGACGATATTATGCCACAAACAAAAGAAGCTATTTCACATGCGCAAGCCGCTAATGTTCCAATAATTTTTGCTATCAATAAAATAGATAAACCTAATGCTAATCCTGAAAAAATAAAGGAAAAATTAGCAGGAATGAATTTATTAGTTGAAGACTGGGGAGGTAAAATCCAATCGCATGATATTTCTGCAAAAGGGGGAACAGGTGTAAAAGAGTTGTTAGAAAAAGTATTGCTTGAGGCTGAAATATTAGATTTAAAAGCAAATCCAGACAGAACGGCATCAGGAACAGTAGTAGAAGCATTTTTAGATAAAGGAAAAGGATATGTTTCAACAATTTTAGTTCAAAATGGAACTTTAAGAGTTGGAGATTATATGCTTGCAGGTAAGCATCATGGTAAGATTAAAGCCATGCATGATGAAAGAGGTCATGTTGTAACAGCCGCTGGGCCATCAACACCTGTATCTGTTTTAGGTCTTGACGGAGCAGCAACGGCAGGAGATAAATTCAATGTATTTGAAGATGAAAAAGAAGCCAAACAAATCGCATCAAAACGTTCTCAATTAATGAGAGAGCAATCTGTTCGTACGCAGCGTCACATTACATTGGATGAAATTGGACGTCGTATCGCTTTAGGACAATTTAAGGAATTAAACATTATTCTTAAAGGTGACGTTGATGGTTCTGTAGAAGCATTATCAGATTCATTCTCTAAGCTATCTACTGAAGAAATTCAAGTCAATATTATTCATAAAGGTGTAGGAGCAATTACTGAAACTGACGTTATGTTAGCATCGGCTTCTGATGCAATTATAATTGGATTTAACGTCCGTCCTGCAGGAAACGCAAGACAATTGGCTGACAAGGAAGAAATAGACATCCGATATTATTCTATCATTTACGCTGCTATCGACGACTTGAGAGACGCAATGGAAGGAATGCTTTCTCCAGAAATGAAAGAAGAAATTACAGGTACTGCTGAGATTAGAGAGATTTTCAAAATATCTAAAGTAGGATCTATTGCAGGTTGTATGGTTATGGATGGTAAGATTACTAGAAATTCTAAAATTAGAATAATTAGAGATGGAGTAGTTGTGTTTACTGGAGATTTATTAGCTTTAAAACGTTTTAAAGACGACGTAAAAGAAGTTGCAAAAGGATACGATTGTGGTATACAAATCAAGAATTACAACGACATTGAGGAGCGTGATGTAATTGAATCATTTCAAGAAGTTGCAGTTAAAAAGAAATTAAAATAAATGATTTAAAGTTTAAATAACACCCAACAGAATTAAATTTGTTGGGTTTTTTTACACTATTTATTTGGCTTAATTAAAAACGCATTTGGATATTTCTTCTTTAACTCTGATAAATTGCGCTCTGATTCTATTCTTGATTTAAAATTTCCAATCCACACCTTATAGGTTGGTGTACTAAATACAATAGTTGCATCATAGTTTTTATTTTCTTTTCTAAAATCCATTAATATTTTCTTAGCAGTTTCACTATCCCCACTAAAAATCTGAATTTTATAGCGTTCATTTACCGTTATTGAGGAGTTTATTTTTCTTTTTTCATTGAGTAATTGTTCAAATTTTGGATCTTGAATAACTTCTATAGTATTGTTCTGTGCATAAAAATTTAAGCATCCTACAATAAAAAAAACGGGTAGGAAATATCTTCTTTTTAATGTTGAAATTCTCATAAGACTGTGATTTTTATGCAAATGTACTATTTATTGAAATAAACAAAACAACAAATATTATTTAGAATCAATATAAATTGATATACTAGTTAGTTTTAGGGTTTTGAGAATAGTTCTTAAGTCGTATTTTTGTGCAAGTTTTTAAACAAAGCATGTTAAAATGTTGCACTTAGTATACCTCTTACATGCCAATTTTAGTCGATAATCATTACAGAATATGAAAAAAGTGGGTAACCATAATTCGATTTCAAGGATTTTTATTTTTAGTCTAGCTTTAATGTTAGCATTCTCCTTAACTTCAATTGCTCAAACAGCTGCTCCAGTAGCAGCAGACGCTGCGGCTCCAGCAAGTTCTGGTGCAGACGCCGCAAAAGGAAAAGAACTATTCAATTCTCAATGTGCTGCCTGTCATAAGCTTGATGCTAAGATGACCGGTCCTGCATTAAGAAACATTATCGGTAAACACGATAAGGAATGGTTGTACAAATGGATACGTAACAGTCAAGAATTAATCAAATCTGGAGACCCAGCTGCTGTAAAATTATGGGAAGAATATAAACCTTCTGTAATGAATTCTTTTCCTCAATTGTCAAATACTGATATCGATAATATTATTGCCTACACCTCTGAACCTAAAGCTGAACCTGTAGCTGCTACAACTACTGCAGGGCCTCCAGGAACAGAAGCTGCTGGTGGAGTTTCAAACAATATCATTCTAGGTGCACTAGCTTTAGTTATGGTTATGTTAATTGTAATGTTGTTTTTAGTAAACAACGTATTAACTAAAATTGCGAAAGCAAATGGTATTGAAGTTATAGAAAAAGAGCCGACAACTCCAATTTGGAAAGCCTTTGCAAAAAATCAATTTTTAGTTTTAGTTACTTCTATATTCTTAATACTTGCAAGTGCTTATTTTGTTTACGGATTTTTAATGCAGGTTGGTGTAGATCAAGATTATGCTCCAATCCAACCGATACATTATTCTCATAGAATACACGCTGGAAGTAATGGTATAGATTGTAAATATTGTCACTCTTCAGCTCGTGTCAGTAAGCATTCTGGAATCCCTTCATTAAATGTTTGTATGAATTGTCATAAAAATATTGCTGAAGTGTCCGACACCACCGCAACACCAGAACATTCTAAAGCTTTTTATGATGGAGAAATTCAAAAATTATACAAAGCAGTAGGTTGGGATCCATCTACACAAAAGTATACCGGAAAAACAGAACCAGTTAAGTGGGTTCGTATTCATAATTTGCCAGATCATGTGTACTTTAACCATTCGCAACACGTAAATGTTGCAGGTATAGAATGTCAAACATGTCACGGTCCAGTGCAAACCTATGAAATCCAAAAACAGTTTGCGCCTTTAACCATGGGTTGGTGTATTGATTGTCATAGAAAAACAGAAGTTAAAATGGAAGGCAATGAGTACTATACTAAAATTCATGAAGAGCTTTCTAAAAAATATGGAGTAGACAAATTGACTGCTGCGCAAATGGGAGGTTTAGAATGTGGTAAATGCCATTACTAAACTGATTGATAAGGGTTTTAACCTAAATCAATAAACCGCGATTAACCAGAAAAAAGAATAAACGAATAAACATTAAAAAAAATATGTCATCAAACAAAAAATACTGGAAAAGTGTTGAGGAACTAAATGAAAACAGTTCTATTGTTGAGGCACTTAGAAATAACGAATTTGTTGAAGAAATTCCAACAGATGAATTTTTAGGAGATAAATCTTCTTTGTCATCTTCCTCAACTACTCGTCGTGATTTCTTAAAGTACGTCGGATTCAGTACAGCAGCAGCTTCTTTAGCAGCTTGCGAAGGTCCAGTTCACAAATCGATACCTTATGTAGTTCAACCAGAGCAAATAATTCCTGGTGTTGCTGATTATTATGCAACATCTGTTTTTGATGGATTTGATTTTGCAAATATTTTAGTAAAAACTCGTGAAGGTCGTCCTATTAAAATCGATAACAATAAAATAGAAGGTGCAAAATTTGCTGCTAATGCTAGAATTCATGCCTCTATTTTATCTTTATATGATAGCATGCGTTTAAAGCAACCAAAAATTGCTGGAAAAGCAGCTTCATGGGCAGAAGTTGATGCTAAAATAAAAGCTAGTGTTGCAGACGCTAAGACTAAAGGTAAACAAGTGGTATTACTTACAAATACTTTAGCAAGTCCTTCTACTGAAAAGTTAATTTCAGAATTTATTGCAAAGAACCCAACTGCAAAACATGTTGTTTATGATGCAGTTTCTTCTTCTGAAGCTTTAGATGCATTTGAAACTGCTTATGGAGAAAGAGCCTTAGTGGACTATGATTTTTCTAAAGCATCTTTAATTGTTTCTGTTGGAGCTGATTTCCTTGGAGATTGGCAAGGGGGAAGTTATGACTCAGGTTATGCAAAAGGAAGAATTCCTCAAAACGGGAAAATGTCACGTCATTTTCAGTTAGAATCGAATATGACATTAACTGGTGCTGCTGCAGATAAGCGAGTGCCGATGAGTATTGCTAATCAAAAACAAGCTTTAGTTAAAATTTATAATGTCATTACTAACGGAACTATAGCTACATCAAAAATTGAAAATGAAGATGAGGTTATTAAAGCTGCAAAACAACTAAAAGCAGCTGGTAGTAAAGGAGTTTTAGTTTCTGGTATTCAAGATAAAAATGCCCAATTATTAGTTTTAGCAATTAATCAAGCTTTATCTAGTGAAGCATTCTCTACTGTAGGAACAAGACAAATAAGAAAAGGTTCTAACGAAAAAGTTACACAGTTATTAGCTGATATAAAAGCGGGAAATGTTCATACTTTAATTATGAGTGGTGTTAATCCTGCGTATACTTTACCAAACAGTGTAGCATTTACAGCTGCTTTGAAAAAAGTTTCGCTATCGGTTTCTTTTTCACTAAAAGAAGATGAGACGGCATCAATTTCCACAATTGCTGCTGCAGCTCCTCATTATTTAGAATCTTGGAACGATGTAACAATTACTAGAGGTACATACGGAATAACGCAACCAACTATTCGACCTTTATTTGATACCAAACAGTTTCAAGATGTTTTACTTTCATTAAATGGAACTGTTGGAACTTATTATGATTACTTAAAAGCGAATTCTTCTGCATTAATTGCTGGAGCATCCTGGAATAAAGTATTACACGATGGTATTTATGTAGGAGTATCATCTGCAGCAACTCCAACTTCTGTTAATTATGGTGCAGCTGCAAGTGCATTAGCAAATACTAAAAAAGCTTCAGGTCTAGAGCTATTATTATATACTAAAACAGGTTTGGGTGATGGCCAACAAGCAAATAACCCTTGGCTTCAAGAGTTTCCAGATCCTATTACTAGAGTTTCTTGGGATAATTACGTTACCATTTCTAGAGTTGATGCAGAAAAAGCAGGACTTGAAAATCATAATGTTGCCGACGGAGGTTTAAACGGAAGTTATGCAACTCTAACTGTTAACGGAATAAATTTAGAAAATGTACCAGTAATTATTCAGCCAGGTCAAGCTGTTGGTACTTTAGGATTAGCTTTCGGATACGGTAAAAAAGCGGCGCTAAAAGAAGAAATGCAAGTAGGTGTTAATGCTTACACACTATACAATAACTTTAATGATGTTCAGTCGGTTTCTATAAAGAAAACGGATGGTGAGCACGAGTTTGCCTGTGTTCAATCTCAGAAAACCTTAATGGGTAGAGGTGATATTATTAAAGAAACTACTTTAGAAATATTCAATTCTAAAGATGCTAAAGAATGGAATGAAGTTCCTAAAGTATCTTTAGATCATAAAGAAGTTGATGCAACATCAGTAGATTTATGGACTTCTTTTGACCGTTCTGTTGGTCATCATTTTAATCTTTCGATAGATTTAAATGCGTGTACTGGATGTGGGGCTTGTGTAATAGCTTGTCATGCAGAAAACAATGTTCCAGTTGTAGGTAAAGAAGAAGTAAGAAAGAGTCGTGATATGCATTGGTTGCGTATAGATAGATATTATTCTTCTGAAGAAACTTTTGCTAAAGATGATGAGAAGAAAGAAGGTTTTAATGGTTTATTTGGAGATAAAGGATCTTTAGGTGGCTTTGGTCAAATGGAACAAGCTGCTGACAATCCTCAAGTGGCTTTTCAACCTGTAATGTGTCAACATTGTAATCACGCACCTTGTGAAACAGTTTGTCCAGTAGCCGCTACATCTCATAGCCGTCAAGGTCAAAACCATATGGCTTATAACAGATGTGTTGGAACTAGATATTGTGCTAACAACTGTCCGTATAAAGTGCGTCGTTTTAACTGGTTCCTATACAACAAAAATAGTGAGTTCGATTATCACATGAATGATGATTTAGGTCGAATGGTATTAAATCCTGATGTAAATGTTCGTTCACGTGGAGTTATGGAAAAATGTTCTATGTGTATTCAAATGACACAAGCTACCATATTAACTGCAAAAAATGAAGGAAGACCTGTAAAAGATGGCGAATTCCAAACTGCCTGTTCAAATGCTTGTTCTTCTGGAGCTATGATTTTTGGAGATGTTAATGATGCAGCAAGTAAAGTAGCTGATTTGGCTCAAGAAGATAGAATGTATCATTTACTAGAACATGTTGGTACAAAACCAAATGTGTTTTACCATGTTAAAGTTAGAAACACGTAATAAAAATTAAAAATCAATTTAAAGGATTATGTCTCATATATACGATTCAAGTATTAGAAAACCTTTAGTTATAGGTGATAAAACATATCACGATGTAACAGTAGACGTTGCTGCTCCAGTTGAGGGTAAAGCGAACAAGCATTGGTGGATAGTGTTTTCTATTGCATTGGCCGCTTTCCTTTGGGGATTAGGTTGTATTATTTATACTATATCTACTGGTATAGGAACTTGGGGATTAAACAAAACTGTTGGTTGGGCTTGGGATATTACTAACTTCGTTTGGTGGGTTGGTATTGGTCACGCAGGAACTCTTATCTCAGCAGTACTATTATTATTTCGTCAAAGATGGAGAATGGCAATTAACCGTTCAGCGGAAGCGATGACTATTTTCTCTGTTATACAGGCAGGTTTATTTCCAATCATTCACATGGGGCGTCCTTGGTTAGCGTATTGGGTATTGCCAATACCAAATCAGTTTGGATCTTTATGGGTAAACTTTAACTCACCATTACTTTGGGATGTATTTGCAATATCTACTTATCTTTCGGTGTCATTAGTTTTCTGGTGGACTGGTTTATTGCCTGATTTTGCAATGATTCGTGATAGAGCTGTAAACCCTTTCCAAAAAAGAATATATAGTATTTTGAGTTTTGGTTGGAGCGGAAGAGCTAAAGATTGGCAACGTTTTGAAGAAGTTTCATTAGTTCTTGCAGGTTTAGCTACACCGTTAGTACTTTCTGTGCATACTATTGTATCAATGGATTTTGCTACTTCAGTAATTCCTGGATGGCATACAACTATATTTCCACCGTACTTTGTTGCTGGTGCTGTATTCTCAGGTTTTGCAATGGTAAATACACTTCTAATTGTAATGAGAAAAGTATCTAACTTAGAAGCATATATTACAATTCAGCATATCGAATTGATGAATATCATCATAATGATAACAGGTTCTATAGTTGGGGTTGCTTATATTACTGAGCTATTTATTGCTTGGTATTCTGGAGTAGAGTATGAGCAATATGCATTCTTAAACAGAGCTACTGGTCCTTACTGGTGGGCTTATTGGGCAATGATGTCTTGCAATGTTTTCTCACCTCAATTTATGTGGTTTAAAAAGCTTAGAACTAGTATTATGTTTTCGTTCATTATTTCTATTGTTGTAAATATTGGAATGTGGTTTGAACGTTTTGTAATTATTGTTACCTCGTTACACAGAGATTATTTACCATCTTCTTGGACAATGTTCTCTCCAACATTTGTAGATATCGGAATTTTTATTGGAACTATTGGATTCTTTTTTGTATTATTCTTATTATACGCTAGAACTTTCCCAGTGATAGCTCAAGCTGAAGTTAAAACAATACTAAAAGCAACTGGAGATAATTATATTAAAGCAAGAGAAGCAAATAAACATTCACATCATGAGTAATAAAGTTATTTACGCCATTTATAATGACGATGATATATTGATGGATGCTGTTAAGAAAACACGCGCAGCTCACTATCATATTGAAGAAGTTTTTACTCCATTCCCTGTACACGGTTTGGATAAAGCTATGGGAATTGCACCAACGCGATTAGCAATTTGTGCTTTTATCTACGGTTTGTGTGGTATCTCTTTTGGAACTTGGATGATGAATTATATTATGATTCAAGATTGGCCACAGGATATAGGAGGTAAACCAAGTTTTAGTTATATCGAAAACATGCCTGCTTTTGTGCCAATTATGTTTGAAGAAACTGTGTTTTTTGCTGCACACTTAATGGTTATTACTTTTTATATGAGAAGTAAATTATGGCCTTTTAAAGTTGCAGAGAACCCAGATGTTAGAACTACTGATGACCATTTTTTGATGGAAGTAGCGGTAAACAACAATGAAAAGGAGTTGGTTTCTTTTTTTGAAAAGACAGGAGCAGTTGAAGTTAAAGTAATTGATAAGCATTAATAGTTATATGAAAAGTTTATATAAAATAGCACTTTTAGTTTGTATCGCTGTTTTCGTTTCATCTTGTAAAGACGATTTGAAACCAAACTATCAATACATGCCTAATATGTATGAAGCCGTAAGTTATGAAACCTATTCTGAATCGAATGCTTTCAAAAACGGTAAAGAAGGTCAGCTTCCACCTGCTGGAACTATTAACAGAGGTTTTGAAGTATACGATTATCCAAATACTACAGAAGGATATGAATTGGCAAAAGCAAATTTAAAATCTCCTTTAGATTCTATAGCTGTCGATTTAGATAAAGCTAAAGGTCTTTATGAAATTTATTGTGCTATTTGTCACGGAAATACTGGAGACGGTAAAGGTAAATTAGTTACTCAAGGAAAATATCTGGGAGTTCCTAATTATAAAGATCGTGTTATTACCACTGGTAGCGTTTTCCATGTACAACAATTTGGATTAAATTCTATGGGTTCTTATGCGAATCAAATGAATGCTCACGAACGATGGTTAGTTTCATCATATGTAATGAAACTTAAAAGCGAATTATAAATTGTAGAACAAACTGATCATAATAGATATGTACACATTTTCAAGTAAATTAAAAACATTCTCCTTCATTCTAATGATTTTAGGTGTTCTTGGTATAGGATATGGTTTTTTAACTGCACCTAAAAATATTGAAGAAGTTGAAAAAATTCTTGCTGCTGATTCTCATGGCGGACATCACTCTGAATCAAATGCTGATGCTACCGCTCATGAAAAAAATAAACATGAATCTGTTCACGAAGCTGAAGTTCCATTAGAAGAAAAGAAAGAAATAGTAGAAGTTGTTTTAGATTCTACAAATGTAGATACAGCTAAAGTTCATGAAGAAGTAGTTGTTGAAACAGTTTCACATACCGCTCACAAAGAAATTAAAAGTATTTCTGCTGAAGAGGCTCACAAAGCACACGAAGAGCATTTGGAGCACGTTTTACACCAATTGCAAAATAAGCCTTGGGCTGCTTTTTATGTTGCTTGTATCTTTTTTATGTTAGTTTCATTAGGGGTATTGGCATTTTATGCTATACAGCAAGTGGCTCAAGCAGGATGGTCTCCAGTATTATTCAGAGTAATGCAAGGAATAACAGCTTACTTGCCTGTAGGTTCTGTTATATTCTTTATTTTCTTGATTTTATGTGGTTTACACATGAACCATTTATTTATATGGTTAGACCCTGAAGTAGTAGCTAATGATAAGTTGATTCAAAATAAAGCAGGATATTTAAACTTTCCATTTTGGATTGTTAGAGCTGCTATTTTCTTGATTGGTTGGAATCTTTACAGATATTTCTCAAGAAAAAATTGTTTGGCACAAGACGAGTCTAATGACAATAGTTTCTATAAAAAGAACTTCAATATCTCTGCTATGTTTCTTGTTTTCTTTATAGTAACAGAATCTATAATGTCTTGGGATTGGATTATGTCAATTGATCCACACTGGTTTAGTACACTTTTTGGATGGTATGTATTTGCTAGTTTCTTTGTAAGCGGTATTACTACAATTTGTATGGTTACTTTATACTTGAAATCAAAAGGATATTTAGAAAATGTAAATACAAGTCATATTCATGATTTAGCAAAATTCATGTTTGGTATAAGTGTATTTTGGACTTATTTATGGTTTTCACAATTTATGCTAATTTGGTACGCAAATATTCCTGAAGAGGTAACGTATTTTGTAACGAGAATTGAAATGTATAATCTTCCTTTTTTTGGTGCAGTAGTTATGAATTTTTTATTCCCAATTTTAATTTTAATTAACACGGATTTTAAGAGAATTACTTGGGTTTTAGTTATGGCAGGTATAGTAATTTTATTAGGTCATTATATTGATTTCTTTAACATGATTATGCCTTCAGCTGTTGGTGATCAATGGTTTATTGGAGTTTCAGAAATTGGATCAGTACTTTTCTTCTTAGGATTATTCATATTTGTGGTATTCTCAGCTTTAACAAGAGTTCCTTTATTACCTAAAAGAAATCCTTACATAGAAGAAAGTAAACATTTTCATTATTAATATTTAAAGAAATAAACAGATGACAAGTTTGTTGGTAATTATAGTTTTAGGTTTATTAGCTATTGCATTATGGCAATTAACTAAAATATTCGATTTAACTCAAGTTGGTGTTGCAAATGATGATTCTCAAGTTGCAAACGATAAAGATAATAATGTACAAGGATACTTAATGTTTGGCTTTTTAGCTTTCATTTACATTTTTACTATATATGGTTTGTTTAAATGGGGCCCCTTGGTACTTCATACTCCAGCATCTGAGCACGGACCTGAAGTTGATAGCTTAATGAATATTACATGGTTAGTTATATTTTTTGTTCAAGGTTTTACCCAAGTTTTACTTCATTATTTTGCTTTTCAATACAGAGGGAAAAAAGAAAATAAAGCTTTATATTTTTCTGATAGTAATAAATTAGAAATTATATGGAGTGCTATTCCAGCAGTTGTATTAGCAGTACTAATTCTTTACGGATTGTATGCATGGAATGATATTATGTTTATTGATAAAGATGAAGAAACGATTGAAATTGAATTGTATGCACAACAATTCAATTGGAAAGCAAGATATTCAGGAACGGATAATGTATTAGGGAAAGCTAATGTTCGTTATATTGAAGGAGTAAATGCTGTTGGGGTTGATTTATCAGATCCAAATGCTCAAGATGATATAGTTGTAACTGAGTTGCATATTCCTAAAGGAAAGAAAATCCATTTTAAAATGAGATCTCAGGATGTATTACATTCAGCTTATATGCCTCATTTTAGAGCTCAAATGAATGTTGTTCCTGGCATGGTAACTGAATTTGCCTATACGCCTACTTACACTTCTGATGAGTATAGAAATTTGACCTTTATGGTTGAAAAGGTGGCTAATATCAATAAAATCAGAGCAGAGAAAAGTATTGAGCTAGTTGCTAACGGTCAGACTGCTTTAGACCCATACACTTTTGACTATTTGCTTTTATGTAATAAAATTTGTGGTGCCTCTCACTATAATATGCAAATGAAAATTGTTGTTGATACTCCTGAGGACTATAAAAAATGGCTTTCAGATAAACCTACAGTTGCTCAAGAAGTGAAAGCTGCAACTGCCAAACCTGCCGATGATTCTAAACCTATAGGTAATGATTCAACAATGGTTAAAGATTCAAAAATAGTTGCGCAAGTGACTACTAAATAATACTTTTAAATTTTATAAATAAATATTTTATGTCAGCATCAGCAATAGACCACTCACACGAGCATGCGCATGATCACGATCACGAACACCATCACAAAGACACTTTTATTACGAAGTATATTTTTAGTATAGATCATAAAATGATTGCCAAACAATACCTTATTACTGGTATTTTAATGGGAATTATTGGTGTCGCAATTTCGTTACTTTTCAGATTGCAATTAGCTTGGCCTGAACAATCTTTTAAGATTTTTAGTATTGTTCTTGGCGATTCTTATGCTCCAAATGGAGTTATGGCAAATGACCGCTATTTAGCATTAGTAACTATACATGGAACCATAATGGTTTTCTTTGTACTAACGGCAGCCTTAAGTGGAACTTTCAGTAATTTATTAATACCATTACAGATTGGAGCCCGCGATATGGCATCAGGATTCCTAAATATGGTTTCTTATTGGTTGTTTTTTACATCCAGTATAATCATGGTTGCTTCATTGTTTGTAGAGTCAGGACCTGCATCTGCTGGTTGGACTATTTATCCACCATTAAGTGCTTTAGAACAAGCTATTCCTGGTTCTGGAATGGGAATGACTTTGTGGTTAGTTTCTATGGCAGTATTTATTGCATCTTCCTTAATGGGATCTTTAAATTATATTGTTACTGTTATCAATTTAAGAACTAAAGGGATGTCTATGACAAGATTGCCACTTACGATTTGGGCTTTCTTTGTTACTGCAATAATTGGAGTTATTTCATTTCCAGTTCTTCTTTCTGCAGCTTTGTTATTAATTATGGATAGAAGTTTCGGGACTTCATTCTTTCTTTCAGATATTTATATAGCTGGTGAAGTATTACACTATCAAGGAGGGTCTCCAGTTTTGTTTGAGCACTTGTTTTGGTTTCTAGGACATCCTGAAGTGTATATTATTTTACTTCCTGCGTTAGGGATTACTTCAGAAGTTATAGCAACCAATTCTCGTAAACCAATTTTTGGTTATAGAGCAATGATTATGTCTATTTTAGCTATTGCTTTTTTATCAACTATTGTTTGGGGTCACCACATGTTTTTATCCGGAATGAATCCGTTTTTAGGGTCTGTATTTACATTTACAACATTGTTAATTGCTATTCCATCTGCCGTAAAAGCGTTCAATTATATTACTACACTTTGGAAAGGAAACTTACAATTAAACCCTGCTATGTTGTTTTCAATTGGATTAGTTTCAACTTTCATCACCGGAGGTTTAACAGGAATTATTCTTGGTGATAGTACATTAGATATAAATGTTCATGATACTTATTTTGTTGTAGCGCATTTTCACTTAGTAATGGGTATATCTGCTCTTTACGGAATGTTTGCTGGTATTTATCATTGGTTTCCAAAAATGTTCGGAAGAATGTTAAACAAAAATTTAGGTTATATTCACTTTTGGGTAACAGCTGTTTGTGCTTATGGAGTATTTTTTCCGATGCACTTTATAGGTTTAGCAGGTTTGCCTAGAAGATATTATACCAATACTAACTTTCCATTATTTGATGATTTACAAAACGTAAATGTGCTAATAACTATTTTCGCTTTAGTTGGAGGAGCTTTTCAGTTGGTATTTATTTATAATTTCTTTAGTAGTATTTTTTACGGAAAACGAACGGTTCAAAATCCATGGAAATCGAATACTTTAGAATGGACTGCACCAATCGAACATATGCACGGGAATTGGCCTGGAGAAATACCTCATGTTCACAGATGGCCTTACGATTATAGTAAACCAGGACATGATGAAGATTTTGTTCCTCAAAATGTACCAATGAAAGAAGGTGAAGAACAATTGCATCACTAGAATTTATAAATTTTATAAAATGCCTTTCCGAAACGAAAGGCATTTTTATTTGCGCAAAACTTTGTTACATTTGTAGGATGAATGAAAATTTAGACCCAACAAATAACAACTATAATCATGAAGAACTTGATCTCGAAAAAAGATTAAGACCTCTATCATTCGATGATTTTTCAGGACAAGATCAAATATTAGAAAATCTAAAAGTTTTTGTTGAAGCAGCTAATCAAAGAAAAGAAGCTTTAGACCATACATTATTTCATGGTCCACCAGGATTGGGTAAAACCACTCTCGCAAATATTTTAGCTAACGAATTAGGAGTTGGAATCAAAATTACCTCGGGGCCTGTACTAGATAAGCCTGGCGATTTAGCTGGATTGCTTACTAATCTTGAAGAGCGTGATGTTCTTTTTATAGACGAAATTCATCGATTGAGTCCTATTGTTGAGGAGTATCTGTATTCCGCCATGGAAGACTTCAAAATAGATATTATGATTGAATCTGGTCCTAATGCTAGAACGGTTCAAATCAATCTCAATCCATTTACTCTAATTGGAGCAACAACTCGTTCAGGACTATTAACTGCACCAATGCGCGCGAGGTTTGGAATACAAAGCCGATTGCAATATTATACTACAGAACTTTTAACAACTATTGTACAACGTAGTTCATCTATTATAAAAATGCCTATAACTATGGAGGCAGCAATAGAAATTGCAGGTAGGAGCAGAGGAACGCCTCGAATTGCAAATGCTTTGTTGCGTCGCGTTCGTGATTTTGCACAGATTAAAGGAAATGGTAAAATAGATATTGAAATTGCGCGCTATTCCCTTAAAGCATTGCATGTTGATGCACATGGTTTGGATGAAATGGACAACAAAATTTTAAATACTATCATCGATAAATTTAAAGGTGGACCTGTTGGTTTATCAACTCTAGCGACAGCTGTCTCAGAGAGTAGCGAAACCATTGAAGAAGTATATGAGCCTTTTCTCATTCAGGAGGGATTCATCATGCGAACTCCTAGAGGTCGTGAGGTTACTGAAAAAGCCTACAAACATTTAGGAAAAGTTAAAACGAACGTTCAGGGCGGACTTTTTTAATTTTTTAAACTATTAAATTAAGTTTCATTAAGATATTTCAAACTTAATTTCCTTATTTCCTTAATGGTTTAAATCTATTTATAGAAGAATTGTTTAATAATAAAGAAAAATATTCTCAATTCATCAAATCCGAAGCACAACGCCTCGGTTTTTTGTCTTGTGGTATATCCAAATCTGGTTTTTTAGAAGAAGAAGCACCTCGTTTAGAAAGATGGTTGAACCAAAATCAGCACGGTCAAATGTATTATATGGAAAATCATTTTGACAAAAGATTGAATCCTAACTTGCTTGTTGATGATGCCAAAAGCGTAATTTCTTTACTCCTGAATTATTACCCTTCTGAATTTCAAAATGAAGAAAGCTATAAAATATCCAAATATGCTTATGGTCAAGATTATCATTTTGTTATAAAAGAGAAATTGAATCAATTACTCCATTCTATTCAGTCAACTATAGGAGAAGTTTCCGGTAGAGCATTTGTAGATTCTGCTCCGGTTTTAGACAAAGCTTGGGCGGCCAAGGCGGGATTGGGTTGGATTGGTAAGAACAGTAATTTAATAACCCAATCAGTTGGCTCATTTTATTTTATTGCAGAACTTATTATTGATTTAGAATTAGAATACGACAACCCAACAACCGATCATTGTGGCACTTGTACTGCTTGTATTGATTCCTGTCCAACAGAAGCCATAGTAGCGCCTTATGTTGTTGATGGAAGTAAATGCATCTCCTATTTCACAATTGAACTTAAGGAAAATATTCCGAGTGAAATGAAAGGAAAATTCAACGATTGGGCTTTTGGTTGTGATGTCTGTCAAGATATTTGCCCTTGGAATAAATTCTCAAAACCTCACAGTGAACCTCTTTTTAATCCCAATCCTGATTTGCTATCAATGGACAAGAAAGATTGGGAGGAAATTACGGAAGAAACATTCAAAAAGGTATTTAAAAATTCTGCTGTAAAAAGAACAAAATTTGAAGGGTTGAAACGAAATATTACTTTCTTAAAGTAGATTCTCTTTCAATGATTCCAGTTGCTAATTCAACCGTTCTAGGCTTGAAAAGAAGATTGTCTTTATGGCAAATCATTTCCTCTAAGAGCAAATCAAATGCAACAACTCCCATTTCATAACTCGGCTGATCAACGGTGCTTAATTTTGGCGTAATCACTTGTGACATAAACCAATTACTGAATCCTATCACTGCAATTTGATTGGGAACTGGAATGCCTTTTTCGTTGAAATAGGCCAAAACTCCTACGGCAACCAAATCAGTAATTACAAAAATACCATCAACATCGGGATGTTCTTCAATAATTTGTTTAGCAAATTCAACACCCTCTTCAAAAGTTACATGAGTACACGTATAAACGAGTTTAGAATCGAAAGGAATGTCGTTTTTTTCTAATGTTTTTTTATAGCCAAGAAAACGATCAATAGCATTTTGAGGATTTATTGGGCCTCGAATATGGGCAATTTTCTTGCACCCTTTATTGATGAGATGTTGTACAGCATCCATAGCCGCTTTTTGATCATTAATGATTACTTTCGAACTAGGTATTAGTTTTGAAATTTTATCAAATTGAACAAAAGGAATTTTACGATTAAGAATTTCTTTGATATGATTTTCGTCGTTCGAGTCATTTGAAAGCGACATGACAATTCCGTCAACTCTTTTATTTATTAATAATTCTACCTGCTTTTTTTCTAATTCAAGAGATTCATTCGATTGAAGAATAATAACCAAATAGCCATATTTCTCTGCTTGGGCAATGATACCATTGATAACATTCGAAAAGAAATGATGTACAACTTCAGGAATGATTAAGCCAATAGTTTTAGATTCTTTTGTACGAAGATTTACCGCAAAACTATTGGGTGTATACTGTAATTGTTCTGCCAATGCAATTACTGATTTTCTTGTTTTTTCGCTAACATCTGGATAGTTTTTTAATGCTTTTGAAACGGTAGTTATAGATATCCCTAGGGTTTCAGCAATTTCTTTTAGCGTAATTTCTCTCATAAAACAAATATCATAAAATTTATTTAGATAATCGAAAACGTTTTCGGTAATTTCGAAAACGTTTTCGATGGTATTATTGGATTCTATCGCATTGTAAAAAACTAATTTCGAAATAAATAAACGTAAAATTTATTAATCAAACAATTTAAACCATGAAAAAAAGTACTTTAATTATGAAAAGACTCGGATTGATTGTAGCAGTCTTGCTTGTCAATTTGTCTTTTTCACAAAATGCCACGCTGTCTGGGGTTATTTCTGATGCAAAAGGAAATCCAATACCAGGAGTGAATGTTAGCATTCAAAACACTACAAAAGCAACAGCTACTGATGCTGATGGAAAATATGTAGTGTCTAATCTTCAAAACGGAGAGGTAGTAGTTGTTGCATCCTATATTGGATACAAAACAGTAAGTACTACCATTACTATTAATGGTAATACCGTTCAGAACATTGCTATGACTGAGGATGCAAATGTTTTAGAAGATGTGGTAGTAACAGGGGTTGTTAACCCAAGAGCAAAAATCAAATCTAGTGTTTCAATAACTTCGCTTAATGTTGATCAGGTACAACAATCTGCACCAAGATCTACAGCTGAAATTTTCAGAACCATTCCAGGAATTCGTTCAGAGTCTTCAGGAGGTGAAGGGAATTCAAATATTTCTGTTCGTGGGGTGCCAATTTCTTCTGGGGGATCTAAATATTTACAAATTCAAGAAGACGGACTTCCAGTGCTTTTATTTGGAGATATCGCTTTTGCAACAGCAGATATTTTTACAAGATTTGATGGAAATGTTGCCAGAATTGAAGCTATTCGTGGAGGTTCTGCATCTACATTAGCATCTAATTCTCCTGGTGGAATTATCAATTTCATTAGCAAAACGGGAAAAACAGAAGGCGGAACTATTATGACTAGTTTCGGATTGGATTACAATAATTTCAGAACCGATTTAGATTATGGAGCTAAGATAGGTGATGGGTTATATTTTCATGCAGGAGGTTTTTATAGAGCAGGAGAAGGAGTAAGAGAAACAGGTTTTACGGCTAATAATGGTGGTCAAGTTAAATTTAATGTAACTAAAGAATTTGAAAAAGGTTCTGTAACAGTTTATGCTAAGTTCTTAAACGATAGAGCAGCCGCTTATATGCCAATGCCGGTGCAGGTTACAGGAACAAATGCAAATCCAACTTGGGGAAATGTGAATGGATTTGATGCTACAACAGGAGCTTTGCAATCTATTTATTTGAATCATAATGTAGGTTTAGGTCCTGATGGAGCTTTAAGAAGAGAAAGTGTTTCTAATGGAATGCATCCAGTATCGAAATCAATTGGAGCAAGTGCTAATTTTGATTTAGACGGAGGTTGGAAAGTAACGGATAACATTCGTTATTCTGGAAATAGTGGTGGATTTATAGCTCCGTTTCCTGCTGAAGTAGGTTCAGCATCAGCAATTGCGAATTCCTTCGGAACAGGTTCAACATTGACTTATGCTAAAGATGGAACACCATTCAATACTGCAAATGGATTGGTAGCAAGAATCCACATGTTTGACACACAATTAAACAACATGAACAATTTCATGAATGATTTAAGAGTAAGCAAAACGTTTGATAAAGTGGGAATTACAGCGGGTTATTTCAAATCGATACAAAATATCTCTATGTCATGGTTGTGGAACTCCTATTTACAAGAGGTTTCTGACAACAATCCACGTTTAATCAATGTTACAAACGCCGCAGGAGATTTATTATCTGAAAACGGATTATATGCTTATGGAACTCCAGCTTGGGGGAATTTAGCAAGAAATTATGATACCCAATACAATGTTTCTGCACCATATGCAAACGTATCAGTTGATGCAACAGATAAACTTTCGTTCGAAGGTGGTTTGCGTTATGATATGGGTAAAGTTTCTGGTTCTTTCGCTGGCGGTACGTCATCCCCTTTTGATATTAATAATGATAATGTAATTTCAGCACCTGAGCAAAATGTTTTTGCTGTAAACACTGCTAACGAAACTGCGGTAAATTATGATTATGACTATGTTTCGTATTCTGTTGGAGCTAACTTTTTATTAACTGAGAAACAATCTGTTTTTGGACGATTCAGTAGAGGTGCTTCAGCAAAAGCAGACAGAATTTTATTTTCAGGTTTAAATTATTTAGACGGAAATAAAATCAACGCTTTAGACTTTTTGACGCAAGCTGAAATTGGTTACAAACAAAAATTCTCAAAAGGATATGTGTATGCAACTGCTTTTCATTCTAAAACAGACGAACAAGGCGGTTATGAAGCTACTTCAAACAGTATCATCAATAACAATTATAAATCTTTAGGTTTAGAATTAGAAACCGCTTACAATGTAAATGATGATTTTAATCTTCGCGGTGGATTAACGTATACAAAAGCTGAAATTACGTCTGGTGATAACAATGGCAATGAGCCTAGAAGACAACCAAAATTGATGTACAATTTTATGCCAACATATAAATTCTCGGCAAAGAAAAACACTTTAGGACTGAGTTTTATAGGTCAAACTAAAGCATTCGCACAAGATTCAAACGAACTAGTAATGAATGGTTTTGTAATCGTAAATGGCTTTGTTGAAGTAGAAATTACAAAAGGATTATCTGTAAATCTTTCAGGAAACAATCTTTTAGACACGCTTGCCATTACAGAAACAGAAGAAGGCAGTATTACTGCAAACACAACCAATTATGTTAGAGCGAGACCTATGCCAGGACGATCAGTTTCAATGGCTTTGTCTTACAGATTTTAAAAAGTTTTATGTTTTGTTTAGTTTAGTTACCAATTCCCGTACTTTTAGAGTATGGGAATTGTTATTAAAAATCAAAAAAAAGAGTAATGAGATTCGAAAAACCGAAACTAAATTTTTGGCAAATATGGAATATGAATTTCGGATTTTTCGGAATTCAATTTAGCTTTGGTTTGCAACAAAGTAATATGAGCGCCATTTATAAATATTTGGGTGCCGACGAGGCGAGTTTGCCAATGCTCTGGCTTGCTGGTCCAATAACAGGATTGATATTGCAACCTATTGTTGGCGCAATAAGCGACGGAACATGGTCACCAAAATTCGGACGCAGAAAACCCTTTTTTCTAATCGGTGCGATTCTTTCTAGTGTTGCCTTGGTGTTTATGCCTTTTTCAACTTCTATATGGATGGCAGCCAGTTTGCTTTGGATTCTAGATGCGGCTAATAATATCGCTATGGAACCCTACCGTGCTTTTGTTGCCGATAAGTTACAAAAGGAACAACACTCCTTCGGATTTTTGATGCAAAGTTTTTTTACTGGATTAGGAATTACTTTGGCCAATTTCACTCCTGCTATTTTAGTCGCCTTAGGTTTTTTTGCTTTTACAGATAAAATGAGTAACGGTATTCCAGTCTATACTTATTGGGCATTTTTCATTGGCGCTATTGCAGCAATAGGATCGGTATTACTTTCCGTTCTCACCACTAAGGAATATCCTCCAACAGAAGAAGAGTTGCTTCTTATGAAGCAAGAAAAACAAAAAAATAATATTCTTACCCGAACTTTTTTAGACATTAAAGAAGCCTTTGTAACCATGCCTTTGACCATGCGTCAATTGATACCCGTAAAATTTTTCACTTGGTACGCTATGTTTTGTTATTGGCAATACATTACTTCCACCTTGTCTATTTCTATTTTTCATACCACCGATCAAGCTTCGAAAGGATTTTCTGAGGCACAACTTTTGACCGGAAACTTAAACGGAACTTACAATATTATTTGCTTTCTTGTAGCGTTTGCATTAGTGCCTATCGCTTTAAAAATTGGAGCAAAGGGGGTTCATTTCATAGCCTTGCTTCTAGGCGGTTTAGGATTATTAGCAGTACCTTATTTGAACAATACCGATGTGCTTTTTCATGTTTACAATCCTTTCGGGGCGTCGGTTGCCATAAGCACGATTTATTTGTATTCTTTTGGACTAGGTATTTCTTGGGCTTCTATGATGGCTATGCCGTATCAGTTATTAGCAGGTTCTATCCCTAAAGAAAAAAGAGGCGTTTACATGGGTATTTTCAACATGTTTATAGTCATTCCTATGGCGATTCAAATTCTTACTATGCAATTTTTTGTCTATGATTTATTGGGAAAAAATCCAATAAATGTGATTCGATTGGCAGGCTTGTTTTTGATACTTGGAGCCATTTTCACCCTTTTTATTACAGTTAAAAACAAAAACCAAATTGTTGATTAATGAATACTATTGGTTATACAAAAGCAATTGAATTGTTGCGAAGTTGTTCTTCTGCGGAAGGATTTTTGGCAAGCGCACAAAATATTTCCAATTACAAAAGAGTTTGGGCTCGTGATGGGGTAATTTGTGGTTTGGCGGCTTTGGCTTCGGGCGATGACGATTTGATAGCTACATTTAAAAATACTCTTAAAACCCTTGCTCAACATCAACATCCTAACGGAACTATTCCATCCAACGTAATGACTTTTGGTTCAGATAAAGAGGTCAGTTATGGTGGGTTGGCTGGCAGAGTAGATGCTGTTACTTGGTTTATTATTGGGGTTTGTCAATATGGTTTTTATAAAAAAGACCCCGATTTTGTAGCACAGTACGAGAGCAACATTCAAAAGGGCTTGCAACTCATGGAAGCTTGGGAGTTTAACAACAAACACCTCATGTATGTGCCACTTTCTGGGAATTGGGCAGACGAGTACATTACCGATGGTTATGTTTTGTACGATCAGTTGCTGCGCATTTGGGCTTTAAAGAGTTACAATTACTTTGCAAAAGAACAAGCCATTCAAGATAAAATAGAAAAGATTACACAACAGCTAGAAATCAATTTTACCCCGAATGCTGTTGGAGAAAAATACCACGAACGCGCCTACAACGAACTGATTTTTGAACCTTTTATGCCTTGCTCTTTTTCTCCTGCAGGATATAAAGTTCAGTTTGACGCCTTTGCTAATTCCTTGGCGTTGATTTTAAATGTTGGAAATGAAAATTTTCAAGAGACTATGATAACCTATGCTGAGAATTTGCAAAAACAAACCAATTTGCAATTGCTTCCCGCTTTTTGGCCCCCTATTGAAGAAAAAGATATTGACTGGCACTTGTTAAAAAACAATTGCAAATACGAGTTTAGAAATTACCCCTATGAGTTCCACAACGGAGGAAGTTGGGCGATGGTGAATGGTTTTTTTGGATTGGCTTTACTTTCAAAAAACAAAAGAGAAGAGGCAGAAACCGTTTTGAAAGCCATTAATCACGCAAATGCTATTGAGAATTATAGTTTTTACGAGAATTTTAATACCCAAACAGCCGAACCTAACGGAGTGCCATTTTGTGCTTGGAGTGCTGCGGCAAGGGTTTTTTTACATCAAAATTTATATACTAATTTCAAATTTCTTACTTAAAAGTGAATACTTTAACAGACATCATTTGCGTAGGTGAGGTGCTTATAGATTTTATAGGTAACGAAGTCAATACGCTAACAAATACAAAAGATTACCACCGATTTCTAGGAGGTTCACCTACAAATGTTGCCGTGAATGCTTCTCGTCTTGGACTAAATGTCGCGCTTGTTGCTACCAGTGGTAGTGACGGTTTAGGAGATTATATCATCAACAAATTGAATCACAATAAAGTGATTACGTCACACATCAGGAAGTCGTTAAACACACCCACATCGGTAATTTTTATTTCTAGATCAAAGAGCACGCCCGAGTTTATTGCCTATAGGGAGGCAGATTGCCAAATTCTTGAAGACCAAATCCCGGATGAGTTATTGTCAAAATCCAAAATATTTCATACCACTTGTTTTGCATTGAGTAAAGAGCCAGCGAGAAGCACCATTCTCAATCGCGCGCACAAAGCCAAATCCTTGGGATTGCAATTGAGTATTGATATTAATTATTCGGAGAAAATTTGGCCCAATCGCTACGAAGCACATCAGGTTTTAAAAGATTATTTATCGACCAATCCTTTGGTGAAAGTAAGCGAAGACGACTGTTTCCGATTTTTTGGAGAAAGCAAGTCAGAAGAATTTATCTTTGATTATTTTCACAAGCTAGGGGTTTCTACCATTTGTTTGACCAAAGGGAAAGAAGGGGTGAAATTATCTGATACTACTCATGGAATTTATTTCCAAGAAGCCATTCCGTTAAAAGAGATTAAAGATACTACGGGGGCAGGAGATGCCTTTTGGACGGGCTTTTTATTTGCTAAACTGCTAAACAAAAACCTAGAAGAGTGTTTGACCATTGCTCAAAAACTGGCAAGCATCAAACTGCAAAATGTGGGACGTTTACCCGACAATATGAATATTATTTCAGAGTTGTTGTAAGTATTCTTATACTATTAATAAACAAAAAACCCTGATAATTTCTATCAGGGTTTTTCTGTGGTACCTCCAGGGATCGAACCAGGGACACATGGATTTTCAGTCCATTGCTCTACCATCTGAGCTAAGGTACCTCTTGCTTTAAGCGGTTGCAAATATAGAACGATTTTTAATTTATACAAAACAATTATTAAAAAAAATCAAATCGTATCTTCGCATTCTAAAATTCAAATGATGCTTTTAGTAATTGATGTTGGAAATACTAGAATTAAAGCCGCTGTTTTTGAGGGTAATACCCTTTTAGAGACAGTAGTTTTTAATGCATTAGAGTTACAAAATAATATTAAAACTATTTTAGATTCTTATCCTAAAGTGGCCGATATGATTGTTGCCTCTGTAGGAAATAGAGATAAAGATGATTTTTTGGCTTTAAATACTAAAATAAATGTGCATTTTGTAACCCATGAAACGCTGTTCCCTTTCCAAAATTTATATGAAACGCCACATACTTTAGGAATTGACAGAATGGTTCTTGCTGCGGGCGCTGTGCTGCAATTCCCGAAACAAAACCGATTGGTTATTGATGCCGGAACTTGCATTACTTATGATTTTATTGATGATGCTGATTGTTATCTTGGTGGCGCTATTGCACCAGGAATTCGTTTACGGTACGAATCGTTGCATCACTATACCGCTAATTTACCTCTTTTAACATTAGAAAATGTTCTGTCTAATGAACAACAAAATTTAATTGGCAGTAGTACACAAAAATCTATTCATTCTGGTGTGATAAATGGGGTTGTTTTTGAAATTGAAGGATTTATCAATGAGTATAGAAAGAAATATCCACAATTTATAATAATTTTAACGGGAGGAGACTCAGATTTTTTGGCTAAACGATTTAAAAATACCATATTTGCCAATTCAAATTTTCTTCTCGAAAGTTTAAATCAAATCTATCTATACATAACTAAAAATGATTAGAAAATTTATACTGCCTCTATTTTTACTTTTTTCTATAGTGTCTTTTGCACAAAATGGTTCGGCTTCTCCGTATTCCTTCTTTGGAGTTGGTGATGTGCGTTTTAGAGGAACTCACGAAAATAGTGCAATGGGAGGCTTAGCAATAGTTCCTGATAGTATTCATATCAACCTGCAAAATCCGGCCTCGTTTTCCAGCATTAAGTTGTCTACATTTACAGTTGGTGGAACCTTTAATTCAACAAAATTTAGTTCAAATACAGAAAAAGAAAAAGCGCAAAGGTCTTCTATAGATTATTTAGCGGTTGCATTACCAATGAAAAAGTTTGGTTTAGCATTTGGATTGCTCCCCTATTCAACTGTTGGTTACAAGATAAAAAAAGAAGATGACGTAAACAATATTACAAGACGTTATACTGGTGACGGAGGATTGAATAAAGCCTTTTTAGGCTTGGGCTATCAAATAACGTCAAGATTGAGTATAGGAACCGAACTTTCATATAATTTTGGGCGAATAGAAACCAATAGTATTAAATACTTACGTGCTACACAAAATGATGGTTCTCAAGAAACGAATGTATCAGAAATGTCAGGGCTTACAATTAATTTTGGAGCAATGTATAATGCCAAAATTAATAAGAACACCCATTTTTATAGCGCACTTACTTTTACCCCACAAAGTAATTTAAGTTCTAACAATACAAGTAATCTTTTTTCGATTCGTTATTTAGGAGATTTTACCCCAATACCTATAGATTTTCTAGACGCACAAACTTCTAAAACTACTATCAAATTGCCAAGTAAATATTCCTTCGGAATAGGGTTGGGACAAAGCAGGAAATGGCTTGTTGGTAGCGAAGTTACTTTTCAAGAAAGTAACATATTCAGCAATAGATTGAGTGTTGCCAACAATGTGAAATATGAGAATGCGGTAAAATACAGTTTAGGAGGTTTCTATGTCCCAAACTACAATTCTTTTACGAGCTATTTCAAAAAAGTTACGTACCGAGGTGGTTTTCGATATGAAAATACAGGGTTAGTAATTAACGATCAGTCAATCAATGATTATGCTTTTACGGCTGGTTTAGGATTGCCTTTAGGAGGTGCTTTCTCTAATATTAATTTTGGAGTTGAATTAGGAAAACGTGGTACAGCGAAATCCAATTTAATTGAAGAAAACTATACCAATGTCTTGATTAGTTTATCTTTGAATGATAAATGGTTTGTAAGAAGAAAGTACGATTAATTCGTAGTAACTTTTCTGTTTTTAGTGTAAACTATATTTTAGGATGAAATATAACAATCATAAATTAGTTTTTTTTCTTTTTATTATCGGTACTTTTTTGGTGCTTTTAGGTTGCGAGAGTAATTTTAAAGAGATTCAAAAAATTAATTATTCTGAGTTTTCACCAAGCGGCGAAGCAGATAATTTTAATTTGAAATATACCGATTCAGGCAGAATTAAATCAATACTTATAAGTCCAAAAATGCTCGACTATTCTAATGTTGAGTTTCCGTTTACCGAATTTCCAAAGGGAATAGATGTAACCTTATATGACGCAAAAAGAAAGCGAACTTTTGTTGTCGCCGATTATGCACTCTCTTTTAAAGGAACTGATGTCATTGATTTAAGAGGAAACGTCAAAATTACAACTGAAACAGGACAATTTTTAGAAACCGAGCAATTGTATTTTGACCAAAAAAACGAATGGTTTTTTACGCAAAAAAAGTTTAAATTTACAGACCCGAAAGGAGTTTCCTTTGGTGAGGGAATCGATTTTAGTAAGGACTTTAAAATTGTAAATTCCCAAAAGATAAAAGGAGAAGTCGACCAATCGGAATAATTATTAAATAAAAATTACAATGAATTATCTAAAATACACTCAATACATTTATTTGGTTTTTGGTATCTTATTTATATATGTAGGCTTTACTAAAATAGGAACTTCAGAATCGCCATGGCTTAATTTTATAATTGCTGCAGTAGCTATTTTTATGTTTTTTTTCAGAAGAAAATTTGCTAAAAAATTTGATAACAACGCTAACAAGTAACCATAAGAGATGGAAATTAGTATTATAATACTATGTTTGTTCTTTTGCGCTTTTTTCTCAGGAATGGAAATTGCTTTCATTTCTTCTAATAAAATTTATCTTGAAATAGAAAAAAAACAAGACAATTTTATTTCTCAAATACTCACAAAACTTACAGAAAAACCATCTAAGTTTATAGCGGCAATGCTTATTGGAAACAATATTGCACTTGTAGTTTATGGTTTTTTTATGGGTGATTTGTTAATGGCTTGGATAAAAACAGTACCGTTTCATTTCTCAGAATTGTCGAATTTGTTGATACAAACAGCAGTTTCAACGTTTATAGTTCTTATAACCGCTGAGTTTTTACCAAAAGTTTTTTTTCAAATCTATTCTAATAGTTTGATTAAATTTTTTGCACTTCCTGCGTATTTGTTCTACAAACTCTTTTATGCTGTCTCTACTTTTATACTTTGGATATCCGATTTTATTCTGCGACGATTCTTTAAAACTCAAGGCGACCAGGTGCAACTCTTTTTTACGAAAGTAGAATTAGGAAACTACATTACCGAACAAATGAGTACTGTTGAAGATCACGAAAATGTTGATTCCGAAATTCAAATTTTTCAAAATGCTTTAGGATTTTCGGGAGTTAAAGCTAGAGATATCATGACTCCTAGAACAGAACTTGTGGCGGTAGATATTTATGATTCTATCTCTGATTTAAAAGAAACGTTTATAAAAACCGGTTATTCCAAAATTTTGGTGCATCAAAGTTCACATGATGACATTATAGGTTATGTGCATTCATTCGAATTATTCAAAAAACCAAGAAGTATCAAATCGATCTTGATTCCTGTAGAATTTGTTCCAGAAACCATTTTTATAAAAGATGTTTTAAATATACTTACTAAAAAAAGAAAAAGTATTGCTGTTGTTCTCGATGAATATGGTGGAACTTCAGGAATAATTACTGTTGAAGATATTGTTGAAGAACTCTTTGGAGAAATAGAAGACGAACATGACGAAGTAGAAGAATTAATAGAAAAAGAGCTAGAAGATGGAGTTTATTTGTTTTCAACTCGATTTGATGTGGAATATTTAAATCAAACTTTCAAATTGAATATTCCTGAAAGCGACTCATACGGAACTCTGGGAGGTTTTATTGTCGATTTTACAAAAGAGATTCCTTTAAAAGGAGAACAAATAGTAATTGATAAATTTCATTTTACCATAGAAGAAGCTACAAATAAGAAAATAGAATTGGTTAAACTAACGATTAAAGAATAATTTTAAAAAAAAGAATTAAAATTCTTGAAAATTATAACTATACAGTTATGGTTATTAAATAGATAATTGTATTTTCGCAAACTGAATTTAAAATTAACAACTATAAAAATGGCAGTTTTACAAAAAATTAGACAACGTTCACTCCTACTGATACTCGTTATTGGCTTTTGTTTATTAGCATTCATTATTGGAGATTTGTTCAACAGTGGTGGTTTTAGCAGTACTTCAAAAGATGTTGGAAGCATTAACGGTAAAGATATTTCTTTTGAAGATTTTAGAATTAAAGTTAGTAATGTTGAGAAAAGTGGTCAGCAAGGAATGACAGCTACTCAAGCTGCGAATAGAGTTTGGGATCAAGAAGTTTCGATTGCTTTATTATCTGCCGAATTTGATAAATTAGGGATTAGAGTTGGAGAAAAACACATTCTTGAAGCGTTTAAAGCCGATCAAAATATAGGACAAAACCCAATGTTTCAAACCAAAGGCGTTTTTGATTTAGCAAAGTTTAAAGAATATTTCAAATCAAATCCTGAGCAAGCACAATATGTTAAGGATAGAGAAAAAGATGCCGATCTTAATTCGAAGTATCAATTATACAATACGTTAGTTAAAGCGGGTCTTTATACAACTGAAAGCGAAGGAAAGCTTAAATATGAAATGGAAGCCAATAAAGTAAACTTTGATTTTGTTTCTGTTTTATTTTCTTCTATAAAAGATACCGATGTGAAAATTTCAGATGCTGAAATCACAGAATACATGAAGAAAAACGAGAAAAAATACAAAGCCGAAGAATCTCGTGAGCTAGAATATGTTTTAATTGCTGATAAAGCTTCAGCACAAGACGAAAACGAAGTAAAAACTACAGTAAATTCATTATTAAATACTAGAGTAATTTACAATCAAGCAACAGCTAAAAACGATACTTTACCAGGATTTAGAGAAGCAGCAAATGCAGTTGAATTTGTAAACGAAAATTCGGATCTTCCATACGATTCAACTTATGTTGCTAAAAAAGATTTACCTGCAGAAAGTGCTGAACAATTGTATAATTTGCCTCAAGGAGAAATTTATGGGCCTTACATGAAAGGTGAATACTACTGCATCACTAAATCATTAGGAAGAAAAGCAGGGATTAATGCAAAAGCAAGCCATATCTTGATTAGTTATGAAGGAACGCAAGTGCCTAACAAAAAAGAGAAAAGAACTAAAGCAGAAGCAAAAGCAAAAGCAGATATGTTATTCGCTCAAATTCAAGCCAATCCTTCTAGTTTTTTAATGATGGCTTTCTCTAATTCTGATGATTCTTCTTCACAACAAGGTGGTGATTTAGGTTATTTTTCTCCAGGTCAGATGGTAAAACCATTCAATGATTTTGTATTTAATAATCCAGTAGGTAAAATAGGTTTGGTAGAAACTGATTTTGGTTTCCATATCATTAATATTACTGACAAACAAGACGGTGTTCGTTTAGCTACCATTGCCCAAAAAATAGAACCATCTGATGCTACAACAGATAAAATTTACCAATCGGCAGTTAAGTTTGAAATGGATGCTAACGAAAAAGATTTCGAAAAAGTAGCTAAAGAAGCTAAGTTAACAGTAAACCCAGCTGTAAAAGTAAAAGCAATGGATGAAAATTTTGGTAGCGCAGGAAACCAAAGACAAATCGTAAGATGGGCTTTTGAAAGCAGTACAAAAGTTGGTGATGTAAAACGATTTGAGATTGCAAATGTTGGTAATATTATTGCTAAACTAAAGAAAGTTTACGAAAAAGGATTAACACCTATCGATGATGCTCGACCAGGAATTGAACCAATTCTTAGAAACAAGAAAAAAGCGGCTTTAATTACTGCAAAAATGAAAGGAGCTTCATTAGCTGCTATTGCAAAATCAAATGCGACAACAGTTCAACAAGCCTTAGATGTAAATTTAGAAAATGCAAGTATACCAAATGTAGGTCAAGAGAAAAAAGTAGTCGGAATTGCATTTGCTTCGGCAGTAAATAAACTTTCTGCTCCAATTGAAGGAAATTCTGGAGTATTCGTAATTCAAACAAAATTGGTTACTAAAGCACCAGCTTTAAAAAACCATACCGATTATATTGCAAAAGTAAAATCACAAACTTCTTCTTATTCAGGTAGAGTAATTCCAGCTTTAAAAGCGGAAGCTGATATAGAAGACAATAGAGCTCAGTTTAATTATTAAATTCAATTCAATCAATAAAAAATCCCAACTCGTTTTTAACTTGTTGGGATTTTTTTATAAAATCATTTCTTCATAGGTTAGAATAGTTTCAAACCCTTTTTCTTTAAAATAAGCAGAAGGATTCTCTTTTGAAACCGCTAAAACAAAATCACCTCCCCAAGCACCAAGACTTTTAATAGTTCCTGAGAAATCTGAAAACAATGTTTCTTTTACCGTTTTTGTTTCTAGAATTTCACTTAGAATTATTTCGTGATTTTCAATTTCTGAAATAAACGATTCAATTTCTTTTGAATGTAGGATTGTATTGGTAATGGTGTTTATTTTAGTAATGAATGGAAAAATATCATTTTGTTTCTTATAATAAGAGGCAATCGCATTTTTGCTGCTTTGTTTTTTGTTGAGATAAACAAAATACAATTGGTTGGTAAAACTAGGATTAAAAACTACTGATGCTACAATTGGTTTTCCGCTTTCTAATTGATAGAGAATTGGCGTATTGTTTTGAGCGCAAGCAATATCATAGCCACTGCCACCAAAACTGTTTTTAAGCAAAGTAAATGCATCAATTTTTATCCATTGTGCTATATTGTTAATTAGTGTTGATGAGGTGCCTAAACCCCAAAATTTAGGAAATGTCAATTGTGTAGTTACATTGTATCCTTCTGACAAATTGATATAATCTGGATTCAATAGAAATGCTTCATGCAAAATAGCAATTAACGTATTTTTTTCAGTTAGACTTTTGAAGGTTTTTTTTTCAATAATCTCAGAGAATAAAAGAGTTTCATTAAACCAAATACTGTTGTCTTTATCAAAACTTTTCCAAACAATTTCTTTGTTTTTTCCTTCTTCAACAATCAAATCCTGACCAAATTTTGTTGGCAAGGCAAGGGCTTTAGCGCCGTCTAATACGACATATTCACCTGTAATTAATAGTTTTCCGTTGCTGTAGAATGTTTGTTTCAACGTTTTATTTTCTTAAGTTTTCAATAAATTCAACAACAGCGGCATGTGAAACTACATTTTTTTTAAAATGATTGGTAATCAAGATTCGTTCTTCAGCAGTTGCTTCAAATTGATTAATAATATTATTGAGGTGCATTTTCATATGTCCTTCTTGAATTCCCGTTGTAGTTAATGACCGTAAAGCTGCAAAATTCTGAGCTAAACCAGCAACGGCAACTATTTGCATTAATTCCTTAGCATTTGGTTTTTCAAGCATTTCTAAACAAAATTTAACTAACGGATGCAACGAAGTTAATCCGCCAACAGTTCCTAATGCCAATGGAATTTCCATCCAAAAGTAAAAAACATCATTTTCAATTTTAGCATGTGATAAACTGGAATACTGACCATTTCTGGCGGCATAAGCATGAATTCCAGCTTCTACAGCACGAAAATCATTACCCGTTGCAAGTACTACGGCGTCAATTCCGTTCATGATTCCTTTGTTGTGAGTTACCGCACGAAAAGGTTCTACTTCGGCTATTTGAACAGCTCTCACGAATTTTTTAGCAAAATCTTGAGCATTTGTAATGTTTTTTTCAATTAATTCTTCCACCCTACAAGAAACTTCGGCTCGTACAATACAATTGGGAACATAATTAGACAGAATACTCATCACAATTTGAATGTTTTTTTCTTCTTCAGAAAAAGATTCATTCAACAAGGCCTCTTCTTTCAAAGTTTTGGCAAATTGCTCTAAGCATGAATTGATAAAATTGGCTCCCATTGAATCAACTGTTTCAAAAGTTGCATGCAATTGGTAGTAATTTTCTATTAAATGAGTC
Source organism: Flavobacteriaceae bacterium (assembly GCA_947457255.1). Taxonomy (GTDB): domain Bacteria; phylum Bacteroidota; class Bacteroidia; order Flavobacteriales; family Flavobacteriaceae; genus Flavobacterium. The sequence continues at coordinate 823 of CANGUZ010000024.1, read as the reverse complement.
TTGTTTCTTAACTCAATATCTAGAATGCCACCACCGCGCTTTTGCATATTTTTAGTTATGCTCTCAGTAGCAGAAATGCATTTATCTTTTATTTCTAAAAAGAATTTGTCAAGTTTTGAACCACCTCCAGTAAATATAAAATGAACCTGCCCAATTTTTTCGGTACTTAAAACAGTAGTTTTAAATCCGCCACGACTAGCCCAAAATTTAGCCGATTTTGATGCAGCAGCCACAACAGAACTTTCTTCAATAGCCATGGGAATGGTATACTGTTTCCCGTTGATTAGGAAATTTGGAGCAATACCTAGAGGTAAATAAAAATTAGTTATGGTGTTTTCTATAAATTCATCATGCAATTGTTGCAGTTTTTCGTCAGCATTCCAATATCTTTTAAGTAATGAAATAGCTTCCGAAGGATTAGAGAAATATTCTTTAGCAATCCAGTTTATTTTTTCTTGTTTGGATAATTTAGAAAATCCAGCGATTTGGTTTGGCATTGTAATTTTTTTCTAGTAGGAATTTTTATTCTTAATAATACCAATAACAAGAACTAATTGTTTCTCATCATTAATTTTGTATGTTATAGTATAACCTTTGTGAGTATAGCCTCGAAAAGTATCGTCATCAAAATAAAAAGATTTTTTGTAATTGTAAGGGAATTTTAAATCTTTTTTGATTGCAACGATTAAATCTTTCTTAAATATTCTGGCGGCTTCTGGTTTGTCTTTAGCTATGAAATCAATTATTTCGTTTAGTAAAAAATAAAAATTTTCAGAAAAATTAATTTTCATATTTAGAAATTGTTTTTTCTAACATGTCATCT
>CANGUZ010000023.1 GCA_947457255.1 Flavobacteriaceae bacterium | reverse complement strand
TAATAAAAAATAATATAATTGAAAGTAATTTGTTTTTCATAATGTTAATAAATTAATTTTTGGTTAAAATAGGCTTCAAAAGTAAATTTATTATTTAATTGATAATGTTAAAAATAAGCATACTTATTAACAACTTTACAACAAATTCTTAATAGTGATAAAATTAAAATAAAAAATTTTATAAATAAATAGAATAAATTCAATTTATAAAACTTGAATAAAACAATATCTTTTAATGAAAATTTGTTATTTTTATAAAAAATAATTTTCCATGAATTTGAGTTATTGGGAATTAAAAAACTGGTTTACAAACATCGATTACACCATCGTAGGTAGCGGAATTGTTGGATTGCATGCAGCTTTACGCTTACGAGAACGTTTTCCCGATAGTAAAATCTTAGTTTTAGAAAAAGGAATGTTACCTCAAGGCGCGAGTACTAAAAATGCTGGCTTTGCATGTTTCGGAAGCCTTTCGGAAATTATAGACGATTTAAAATCTCATTCAGAAGAAGAAGTAATACAACTTATTGAAAAACGATGGAAAGGATTACAATTACTTCGCAAAAACCTAGGTGATGATGCAATAGATTTTAAACCTTTTGGTGGTTATGAATTATTTTTAAAAAATGACGATACTAATTACGATTTGTCATTAAATAAGATGTCCTTTGTTAATGAGATTTTAAAACCTGTTTTTAAAACAACTGTTTTCGCAAAGGAAATAGAGCGTTTCGGATTCAATGGAATAAAAGAATATCTAATTTTTAATCCTTTTGAAGCCCAAATCGATACTGGAAATATGATGCAGGCATTATTAAAAAAAGCTATTTCTGAGAATATTTTAATTTTGAATCAACAAACGGTTACTGAATTTCACGAAAGTAAAAGTGATGTACAAGTCGCTATTGGTGATTTTAATTTTAAAACAAAAAAAATTGTTTTTGCAACCAATGGCTTTGCAAGTTCAATAACTAATGGTGCTGTAAAACCCGCTAGAGCACAGGTTTTAATTACTGAACCTATCCCAAATTTAGATATAAAAGGGACTTTTCATTTAGATAAAGGGTATTATTATTTTAGAAACATTGATGATCGAATATTAATTGGTGGTGGGAGAAATCTTGATTTTGAAGGAGAAACAACTTCTAAATTTGGAGAGACCACAATAATTCAAAATCAGTTAGAACATCTTTTAAAAAATGTAATTTTACCCAATCAGGATTTCAAAGTTGAACATCGTTGGAGCGGAATCATGGGATTGGGATCAAGTAAAAACCCTATTGTTAGCCAATTATCTGAACATGTATATTGTGGCGTGCGACTAGGTGGAATGGGAGTTGCTATTGGAAGTTTAATAGGTACTGAGTTGGCCGATTTAATTTAAATTTTATGTTTAGAAGAGTTATTCGTTTTTTATTTAAAGCCATGCTTTGGTTTTTTGCAATTTCAATTATTGGAGTTGTGTTTTTTAAATTTGTTCCGGTTCCTCTTACTCCACTTATGGTTGTTCGAGCCATTGAAAACAAAATAGATGGAAAAGAAATGATTTGTAGCCACGATTGGGAGCCATTAAAAAACATTTCAACAAATTTACAAAAAGCGGTTATTGCTAGTGAAGATGGGACTTTTTTAACTCATAATGGTTTTGATTTTAATGCGATACAAAAAGCTATGAAAAATAATGAGAAAGGTAAAAAATTAAAAGGCGGTAGTACCATTTCTCAACAAACGGCTAAAAATGTATTTTTATGGCAAGGAAGAAGCTATTTACGCAAAGGATTAGAAGCTTATTTTACTGTTTTAATTGAGTTGATTTGGGGAAAAGAAAGAATAATGGAAGTCTATCTCAATAGTATCGAAATGGGAGTTGGTGTATACGGAGCAGAAGCCGCCTGTCAGTACTGGTATAAAAAAGAGGCTTCTAATTTGACCAAATATGAAGCCGCCGGAATAGCTGCCATTTTACCAAATCCTAGAAAATTTAAAGCTACAAATTCATCTTCTTATATTAATCGCCGAAAAGACCGAATTGTTAAGCACATGAGATATGTTGGTAAATTAGAATATTAAAAACAAAAAGGCTTTTCAAAAAAAAGCCTTTTTAATTGATGTTTTACTGTTAATTATAAAAATAGCGGAGTGTACTGTTTCCAATGTTTATAAATTAAAATTCCATTTAAAATTGCTACTAATAAAGCCGCGCTTAAACCAGGGATGTCTAAAAATAAATGAAAAAGTACGATATTAATTGAAATCGGCGCCAACAATATCAAAGCAAAAGCAATCCATTTCTTTAATAATAACAAAGCACCAATAGCAACTTCAAGAATTCCAACAAGTGGAAAAATATATCCTGTTGCGCCTAATGAATTCATAAAATTAGCCGCTGCACCAGTTGGTTCTGGAAGCGGAATAAAATGTAAAAACTTATTGCTCCCAAAAACTACAAGCAAAACTCCCAAAGTAATTCTAACTAGTAACGAAAATTGTGAATTCATATAAAAAAATTTTATTGGTTAGTTAATTTTAAATTTAACCTAAATTAGTAAATTATTCTATATGAAACACATAAATAATTACGAAAAGTAAAAAAATAAAATTGATGCTTTTTTTAAGAATCAATACTATAGTACAAAGTAAGATTTTTTAATTTGGTCAATAAAAAAAGCTACTCCAATTGGAATAGCTTTTAAAAAAAATAAATTTGAAAAGTATTACTCAACAACAATATTAAAATCTGCTTCTATATCTGTACTTCCTCCGGCATTTGCCATATCGCCTTTTGCAACATTAAGAGCTGATTTGTTGGGTTCGTGTTTTAAAATTATTCTAATAGTACCTGTTGCAGCTCCAGTAGTGGTAAAGACAGATTCTAAACCAACTGGGTTTCCGTTTGAATCTTTGTTACTCGGTGTATCAGCATAGATAATGTTATTGATACCGCCAGTTTTTTGATAAAACACTTGGTGCTCAAGCGCTAATTCCTTAATTTCCTTAGTTTTGTCCTCAGCTGGGCTTTCTGTTTCGTTCAAGAATGTTACAACACCATTGTACGTTTTTCCTTGTGCAAATTTCCCTGAAACACTAATTATAGCATCATTAGGTCCATCGCCATCTAAATCTCTAGACTGTAAAGTTATTGCAGCACCGCCACCCACAGGAGTATAAACAGCTGTTAATGTTGTAATTACTTCCTCTTCTAAAACTGGTGCTGGCTTGTCATCATCATCACTACAAGATGAAAAAGTGAATATAGATACTAATGCAATGGCTAAAATTTTTGAATTTTTCATTTTTTTAAATTTTTTAATAATTAATTTTTAATTGAATTTGAAAGTTTCTACCCATTTCATCTGCAAAAAAGCGTTGACGATTTAGGTAGTCTCTATAAGTTGTGTTTAAAATATTTTGAACAGAAAATGCTAATGTTGTAATTCCTTTATGAAAGGATTTAAATTTTACTTCTGAATACATATGTAACAATTCATAGCTAGCAGGAGGAGTACTTATATCTACTTCAACAGGAGTAAGTACATTATTTACAATAATATTAGTCGAATAATTATTATTGGGGAATTGTTTTTGCTGACCAACAAGTTCTCCTTTAACTTCAATTAAGAAATGATTCCACTTAACGTTTGAATATTGAATTTTTGTATTTACAGTATATGGAGAGATGTCAATTAAAGGAATGTTTTGAGTCAAATCGTAGCCATTTACATAAGCAAAAGCAAGAGAATGATTCCAATGCGAATTGATCTTCCAATTGGTTTGTGTGTCGATTCCTGCTAATCTAGCATTAGTTTGTTCGTATTGCCATACTGGAAAGGCCCCACGAATAGTAGTTTCAAATCCAATTGGTCTTAAAAACATATAGTTTTGAATAGCATTTACATACGGATTAATCTCAACCGAAAAGGCATTCCATTTTTTTTGGATAGTTGTCGATACTTTTAAAGAGGTTTCTTTGTCCAAAGCCAAATCACCTAGCTCAATAACTGCCAAAGAATGATGCAATCCGTCACTAAACAACTCTGACGGATTTGGGTTTCTAGATGCATAACTTAGGTTCGTATACCAATTCAAATCGTTTTCAAAAACTTTGTGAAAGCCAATACTACTCGAAATATTATGAAAAGTAAATATTGGTTTGGTTAGCCATTGATTAGCATAATCTCCAACGACAAAAGAAGCAAATTCAGAATTGTACCCTCTTTCATCCCAACGCGATTTAAAATAAAACTTAGTTGCATCTATTTTAGAAAAATCATATCTCAAACCAGTTTCTAAAGTAAAACTATCCGAAAAATTATGACTTACAATGCTGTAAAGTCCAACATCAATTTTAGAATAATTAGGAATCAAAGGACGAACACCAGTGCTTGGATTGGCAAAATTATCTTGTAAGACAGTATTTGATCCAGATTTAATAGACCAATCGTGTAGATTTTTTTTATAATCTATGTTTACTGAATGCGTTTTCAAATCTAAATCTAAAGCCGCTCTATTGTTGTTATTTCCTCTCCTTACATCAAACTCCAAACGCTTATTCCACTGAAAAGCATATTGAATGGCTAGTGAAGCTGTTTCATCAAAGTAATAATTATAATTTGATTTCAGGATATGATGCCTCACTTCTTGCCTAGGATTTTCAATATTGTACGTAAAATCTTTTACTACAGAAGGAATATTGTTGTTGATTGAATTATACAAATCATTAGCATTTCCGGTATGCGAGGCACGTAGAATACCAATTTGAGCGTTGTAATAACTGTAGTAAGCTGTAAAATCATACTTTTTATTTGAATATTTCATATCACCCGAAAAGTTTGCTTCCCGATTTCCTGAATTAGACAATACATAGTTTGGAGCTTCTCTATCTCCTAAATACTTAAATGTTCCTAACGCATTATAACTCCAGCCAAATAAATTGCCTTTATGAATACTAGAACTCACAGAGCCACCACGTCCGTTAGAATCGAAATTCAGTATAGATTTACCAAACAAAGTGTCTTTTTTTACAGAAACAGGCTCAATAACGACCAATCCTCCCACAGCATCGCCACCGTATTGTAAACCAGATGCTCCTTTTATTACTGTAATTTTAGCTGCCGAATTGATGTCAAAATTAGGAGCGTGCTCTGTACCCCATTGCTGATCTTCCATTCTTACATTATTGTTTATGATTGGCACTCTGCTGCCGTACAACCCGTGAATGATTGGTTTAACAATAGTACTTCCCGTTTTTAACGAAAATACCCCTGCAATTTCCTTTAAAGCATCGCCTAGCGTCTTACTGCTGTACTTTTCTATGGTCTCCTCTTTAATTTTTTGTTCCAAAACAGACTTGTTAATAGTATTTCTAGCATGAATTACATTAACCTCATTCAATCTTAAAGTCAGTTCCTTTAGTTTAAAATTAAACACAAGGCTACTATTTAAATCAACAAGAGTGTCTATTGATTGATAACCAATATACGAAACGTGAACTTTTACTTTTCCGCTTGAGACATTTTTTATAAAATAATTCCCTAGCGCATCGGTCGTTCCTGTTTTCTTTCCGATATGAATATGACTTCCCTCAAGAGGAATACTCTCTTGATTGGTAATTTTTCCGCTAATTGTATTTTGTGAAAATAAATACACACTAAATAACAAGAAGCAGAAAATGAGATACTTTTTTTTTAGCATTTTTTCTGTTCAAAATATACATAAACACAATGCTCATTTTCAGTTAATAGAAAATGAACTTGTTTTAAAATAATTTGAATTCTGGGGGCGCTCGTAATGCAAATAGACTTCCTTTGAAGAATTGTGAAGTGTGTTTGTATAAAAAAGTGTATTGTTGAGATATTGTAACAAGAATTCTGTTTTTTAATGAAAACAAAGCAGTTGAAACATAACTCCCAAAAGTAAATTCACAAACGAAACAATGATCAAAAGGATGGTGCTGATGATTAATTTCTGTTTTTTGCGAATAGTGATGATGACACTCTTTTTCAGAAAAGAGTTTTGCTAAATGTTCAAAAGAATGCAAGGACTGTAATAGCATTGAAAACAATACTACAACTATTAACATTAAATTTACTATTACAAATCTCCTTTTCATTATCGACAAAAATAAATATAATATTATGATAAGTCTTTGCTTTTAACATTTTTTATGATGTTTTCTTATATTTAACCGTTTCAAAAACGAAACGATTTTTATTGTAATAACTAAATATTTTAAAACTCTTTTAGTTTTACATTAGGAGATACTTCGCTGGTGTTTCTTGGAATTGGGAATGGGTCATGACTGGCAAAAAAACCGTCTTGCAAATCCGTAATTTCATCCGGAGTACATAAACACTTTTCTAGTTTTTGTCGTACTTCTTTTTCATTCAATTGAATCCCTATAAACACTAATTCGTTCAGTCTATCGCCGTAATCTAATGTCCAACGTTCTTCAATAATGTCTTGAAATTGTACAAAATTAGAAAAGGTCATCCGTTCGCTCAATGGCATACTTGCCCACCAAACCCCTGCGCCTTCTGCTTTTGTAGAGCCTCCCGCCTGACTCCAATTAATGGCTTGCTCTGGTCGCGATGCTATCCAAAAAAGCCCTTTACTACGAATTATAGTTTCTGGAAATTCATTTGCTACAAAATCCCAAAATCGATACGGATGAAAAGGACGTGCATCTCTAAATACAAATGATGTAATGCCATACTCTTCCGTTTCTGGAGTATGAATGCCTTCTAATTCTTGCATCCAGCCAGCTGATGTTTCTGCTTCTTCATAATTAAAAAATCCGGTATTAATAATTTCGCTTGGGGAAACTTTCCCCTTTTCTGAGGTAATTATTTTAGCCCCTGGATTTAGTTTTTTTATAGTCGCAATAAGCAACTCTTGTTGTTTTTGATTAATTAAATCAATTTTATTAAGAATTATTACGTTTGCAAATTCTATTTGATCTACTAACAAGTTTACGATAGTTCGATTGTCATTTTCTAAGGTACTAGCTTTAATTTCCTCGAGTGTTTTTGCTGATCCAAAATCTTTAAAAAAATTGAATCCATCAACAACAGTTACCATAGTGTCTATGTAACTAAATCGAGATAAATCGATGTTTTCATCCTCGTTTACAAAAGAAAAAGTTTGAGCTACAGGTATGGGCTCACTAATTCCTGTACTTTCAATTAACAAATAATCGAATCGATCTTCTTTGGCTAGTTTTTCTACCTCTAGCATTAAGTCTTCTCGTAGCGTGCAACAAATGCAACCGTTACTCATTTCTACTAATTTTTCTTCTGTTCTTGATAACGTATTTTCAGCCTTGATTAAATTGGCATCAATATTTACTTCACTCATGTCGTTAACAATTACTGCTACTTTTAGCCCTTCTTTGTTGTGAAGAATATGATTAAGCAAGGTCGTTTTTCCTGCGCCAAGAAATCCTGACAAAACGGTTACTGGAAGTTTTTTCATTTTTTGATATGCGATTTATAATTTAAAAAGTGCCCTATTATCATTCCTATTCCTCCAATAGATATTAACTCTAAATGGATTTTAAAAAAAATTTCTAGAATAATACTTGTAACTATAATTGCAATTGAAACTCCAAGTATATATTTCACTTTCTTTGTTGCATTACTCATTAAAATCTTTGAAACTACTAGCATTGCAATGCAGGCAAATAATGTATCAATGACAACATTATCATAAACCCCAAATGGGATTATGGATAAAACGGGGAAGACAATACAATGAATTAAACAAAGTGAAGCGGTTGAAATACCTAAAATATCGTATGGAGATGTAGAATTCTTTTTCATTTAGTTATATTTGCTAATGCAATTGAGTTGCAAATATAATTAAATTTTAATTATCGCAACAATGTTGCGTTAAAATATATTGCTTGATGAAAAATATAAGAAATACTAATGCAAAAAAGGCAATTATTGATTTGATAACACATTCTAATGAAGCGTTATCACATTTAGAAATTCAAAATTTAACAAATGGCGTTTGTGATAGAGTTACGATTTATAGGGTTTTAGAACGATTAATAAAAGAAGATTTAATACATAAGATTGTAAACCTAGATGGCACAACAAAATATGCGAGTTGCAATCATGTACATCAAAATCATTCACACAACCATATACATTTTAGCTGTGAAAACTGCAAAAAAGTCACATGTTTAGATACTGTAGTGCCTACTTTTTCTCTTCCTGAAAATTATACAATTAAGGAAGTAAACTTTACATTAAATGGCTTATGCCCAAATTGTAAATAAAAAATCCACCATAATTTTTTAAAATCATGGTGGATTACTATAAAAATGACTTTTAAACTAATTCATTTACCACTAAATATTCAGCAATTTGAATGGTATTTGTTGCGGCTCCTTTTCGTAAATTGTCTGCAACAATCCACATGTTAAGTGTGTTAGGCTGACTTTCATCACGACGAATTCTTCCTACAAAAACTTCGTCTTTACCTTCGGCATATCTAGGCATTGGATAAGTGAATGTATCCAAATTGTCTTGTACTACAACGCCGTCTGTTTGGTGTAAAATATTGCGAACTTCATTTACATCAAAATCATTAGTAAACTCAACATTTACAGCTTCACTGTGACCGCCAACAACAGGCACACGAACCGCTGTCGCCGTAACTTTGATAGAATCGTCACTTAGAATTTTTTTGGTTTCTTTAACCAATTTCATTTCTTCTTTAGTATATCCATTTGGTTCAAAAACATCACATTGAGGAATACAGTTTCTATTAATTTTATATTTATAGACCATATCTCCTTCTATTCCGGCACACTCATTTTCGAATTGTTGAACTGCTTTTACACCAGTTCCGGTAATGGATTGGTATGTGGAAACAATGATACGCTTAATGTTATATTTTCTGTGTAATGGTGCTAACGCTAATACCATTTGAATTGTAGAACAATTTGGATTAGCAATAATTTTATCTTCTTTTGTTAATTCTCCTGCATTGATTTCAGGCACAACTAATTTTTTAGTAGGATCCATTCTCCAAGCAGATGAGTTATCGATAACTGTAGTTCCAGCAGCTGCAAATTTTGGAGCCCAGTCTAATGAAGTTTGTCCTCCTGCAGAGAATAAAGCAATGTCAGCTTTCATATCAACTGCCGTTTGTAAACCTACAACTTTATATTTTTTTCCTTTAAATTCAATTTCTTTGCCCACAGATCTTTCAGAGGCAACGGGAATTAATTCTGCTACTGGAAAATTTCTTTCTGCTAAAACTTGAAGCATAACTTCACCAACCATTCCGGTTGCACCAACTACTGCAATTCTCATACTATATATTTTTATTTTTTTAAATAATTTTGAATGGCAAAAGTAAGTACTATTCAAATAAAAACAATCGGATTCACAAAAAATAACAAAATGTTACAAATATAACTAATAAGAAAAACCACGTGTAGACGTGGTTTAGTTAAAATATATAGTAGCGGTAATTATTTTTTAAGCAAGTCTCTAATTTGAGTTAAAAGCTCTTCTTGAGATGGACCAGCGGGTGCTGCTGGAACTGCTTCTTCTTTTTTCTTCATACTGTTAAGTGCTTTTACCATAATAAAAATAACAAAAGAAATTACAAGAAAACTAATTACTGCAGCTAGAAATTTACCATAAAGAATTCCTCCATCTGTTTTTAGTTCCGCTAAATTTTCTACTTGTGCAGCCTTTAGTGCTGGATTTAATAAAGCTGGAGTAATAACATCTGCCACCAATGAATTTACAATGGCGCCAAAAGCAGCACCTATAATAACTCCTACTGCTAAGTCCATTGCATTACCTTTAGCAATAAACTCTTTAAATTCTGAAATCATTCCCATAGTTTTTGTTTTAGATTAATATTTAGTTTAAGTTAATCAAATTTAGTTAAATTTTTAACACATTGTAATTTAAAATAAAATTTATTCTCTGTAAAAAACACGTTTCACACGTTGCGAGATACTAGTAAGGATTTCATATGGTATGGTTTGCAATTGTTCAGCCATAAAAGTAACGGTTGGACTTTCTCCAAAAATGATTACTTGATCACCTTCTTTACAAATGATTTCAGTTACATCAACCATCAACATATCCATGCAAATGCTACCAACAATAGTTGCTTTTTGATCATTTATAGTAACAAAACCAAGTCCGTTACCCCAAAGTCTTGAAATTCCATCAGCATAACCAATAGGAATTGTGGCAATTTTAGTTGTTTTTTCGGCGATAAATCGTCTTCCATATCCAACACTTTCTCCAGCATCAATAGTTCTAATTTGTGAAATGATAGATTTTAAAGTACCTACATTTTCTAAATACTTTTGTTCTTCAACATCGTTAGAGACACCATACAGACCAATGCCGAGCCGAACCATATCGTATTGTGCTTGTGGGAAATTACTAATTCCAGAAGTGTTTAGAATATGACGAATTGGTTTAATTTGCAATTCGGCCATCAATTTTGAAGAAAATTTATCAAATAAATCAATTTGTGAAAGTGCAAAATCACGATGCTTTATATCATCGCTAGTTGCCATATGTGATAAAATACTTTTTACGGTAACTGATTTATTTCCTTTTAAAACGGTGATTAATTCTTCTATATTTTCTTCTTCAAAACCCAATCGATGCATGCCTGTATCAAACTTAATATGAATGGGAAAATGATATAACTTTTTTTGTTCAGCAACTTTCAAGAACGTTTTTAATCCTTTTAAACTGTAAATTTCCGGTTCTAAATGATGGTGAATTATCGCTTCAAAACTAGTATTTTCTGGATTTAATACCATTATTGGCAGATGAATTCCTGCTGTTTTCAATGAAATTCCTTCATCTGCAAATGCAACTCCTAAATAACTTACTTTATGATGTTCTAAAAGTTTAGCAATTTCAAATCCACCGTTACCATAACCAAAAGCCTTTACCATAACCATGATTTTGGTTTCAGGTTTTAATTTTGCTTTATAAAAATTTAAGTTATGACTTATCGCATTTAGATTAATTTCTAAAACGGTTTCATGTGTTTTTTCTTCTAAAGCAGAGACAATTTTTTCGAAATGAAACGTCCTAGCTCCTTTAATTAAGATGGTTTCATTGTTTAAATTCAAAACATTTAGATTTGTAATGAACTCCTCTGTATTTGCAAATGTTGTACAGTTTGAAAATTTACTTTTATATTTCGAGATTGTTTCGCCTATTCCGATTACTCTATTAATTTTATTAGAAATAATCAGTTGAGAAACCCCTGAATATAAATCTTCATTAGACAAACCGCTTTGAAAAATATCTGATAAAATCAGTGTTTTCTTTTTATGTTGTTTTTGACTTTCCAGAAAATCTAAAGCTATTTTTAAAGATTGAAAATCGGAACTATAACTGTCATCTATTAAAGTGGTGTTGTTTATTCCGTTTTTAAGTTTCAAACGCATCTCGACTGGAAATAACAATTCCATTCGTGTTTCAATGGTTTTGTAATCGTATTCTAAATAGAGCATAACCATCATGCAATGTATTGCATTTTCTATAGATGCATCGTCACGAAAAGGAATTTTAATTTCGAAATTATTGTTTTGAATCTTAATTTTTAATATTGTCTTGTCTAAAATTGATTTTGTTGCAATAAAAACATCAGCATGATGATCAGTGCAACTCCATGAAAATGTATTTATTGTTGGATTTAAAAACGAATCTATGGTTTTGTTTTTATTATAGATCAAAACAGCAACATTCTTAAAAAGTTTTAGTTTCTCTTTTATTTTTTCTCCAATATTTGAAAAACCTTCATCATGAGCTGAGCCTATATTGGTAAGTATTCCGATTATTGGTTGTATAATTTTTTCTAGCTTTTCCATTTCATTTCGAGTTGAAATGCCTGCTTCAAAAATACCGAAATTGTGTTTTTCGTTTATTGCCAAAACTGACAACGGAACTCCTACTTGTGAATTGTAGCTTTTAGGACTTCGAATGATATTGAAATCTGGACTTAATAAAAAATTGAGCCATTCTTTTACAATAGTTTTTCCGTTGCTCCCGGTTACTCCAATAATAGGAAAGTGATATAAGTTTCTGTAATAAGCAGCAAATTGTTGAAGACTTTTTAAAGCATCTTCAACTACAAAAAAATTGGCTTTATTTTCTAGATTTTGAGGAATATAATTTACAACAAAATTCTGAACTCCTTCTTCAATTAATGCCGAAATATAATCATGACCATCATTATTTGGTCCGACCAATGCAAAAAACAAAGTATTAGAGCCATTTTGTAAGGAACGGCTATCAATAGAAATATTCTCAATAGTAGTTTCCGAATGATTTCCTGACCATTTGGCTTGTATAACGGAAACTATATTTTTAATATCTAAAATCAAAGTTATTTCTTGTTGTTGATTTTAGATTCAATCTCTTTCTCCTTATCCTGATTTTCTTTCATTGCGAAAAAATAAGCCGCTCTACTTAAAGGCTCGTATTCTTCGGTTTCGCCTAGAAGTACTAAATTATCATTTGCGGTTTTTCTAAAACTGTAATTGGCTAAATTCCCTGTTCGAGTACAAACAGCATGTACTTTAGTTACATATTCGGCAGTTGCCATAAGTGCGGGCATAGGTCCGAAAGGATTTCCTTTAAAATCCATATCTAATCCAGCTACAATAACTCGTATACCTTGATTGGCTAAATCGTTACAAATTTTAACAATTTCATCATCAAAAAACTGTGCTTCATCTATTCCCACTACATCACAACCTTGTGCCAAAAGAGCAATATTTGCAGCAGCAGGAACCGGTGTAGAGCGAATTTCATTCTTATTGTGAGAAACCACCATTTCTTCATCGTATCGGGTATCAATAGCAGGTTTAAAAATTTCCACTCTTTGCTTGGCGAATTGAGCTCTTTTTAGGCGACGAATTAGTTCTTCGGTCTTTCCCGAAAACATCGAACCGCAGATCACTTCAATCCAACCAAATTGTTCTTTATGATTTACTGTATTTTCGAGAAACATTTTGTTTTTTTATTGCTTAAAAATTGAATAGTTTTTATTACTTTGTAACGCAAATAATAGATGTAAAAAATTTATATATTTACATCGTTTCAAAAGTAGAAAATTTTTATCAAATCGAAGATTCACGAACACTTATTTGTAAAATAATATTGTTTTAGGTAATGGTTTCTTTTTACTTTAGGGAATGAACTAGTAATTGCATAAAAAAATAAATCGCACATACTGTAATTTAATACATCATGAAAAAAAAGCTGGAAGCTGATTTAATAAGCATTGCCCATAGAATTTTAAAGCTAAAAAATAAATCAGAAATAGTTCAATTGCATCAAGAAACTCAAAAATTATACGAAAAGTTATCCGTATTACTTTTTGTAGAAGAAAATTTTGGTGATGTAAAACCAACTATTGGCTATGCTGAAATAGAAGAAAAATTAGAAATTGCTTTTGAATCTCCTACTGATGTAGTTGAAGAAGAAGCAAAATCTTCAGTTGAAGCTATTGCTGAAACAATAGAAGAAGTTGATACTATAGAAAATGAAGTTGAAGAAGAAATCACAGAAGAACCTTTAATTGCTATTCCTGAAGCTGTTGAAGTGGCAGAAATTGAAGAAGAGCCTATCGCTAAATTAGAAGAAGAAATAGATGAAGAAGAAATACCTGAGCCTTTTCTTAAAGAAGAACCAATCGCTGAATTAGAGGAAGAAGAAATACCTGAAACTTTTCTTAAAGAAGAACCTGCTTTTAAACCCGCTTTTGAATTGGCTTTTGAATCTAAAATCGAAGAAGTAAAAGAGGTTAAGGAAGAAGTAAAAAGTAAACCTTCTCAAATTTCTTTTGATGATTTATTAGGAGCGGACTATGTTGACCCTGTTTTTGTAAAACCCGAAGAAATAAAGCCTGAAAATGTAATTCCAATTAGTAGAAGTTACTCAGATTCACCAGTAATTGAACTTAATAAAATAGATGATTATAAAGCTATTTCTTTAAATGATAGGCTTTCGAAAGGAATTACAATCGGATTAAACGATAGAATTGCTTTTATGAAACATCTTTTTGCAAACAGTAGCGAAGATTATAACAGAGTTTTAAATCAATTAATTACATTCGATACTTTTCAGGAAGTGCAGTCCTTTATAGACACTATGGTAAAACCAGACTACAACAATTGGGAGGGCAAAGATGAATATGCTGAGCGGTTTATGGGAATATTAGAAAAAAAATTCTCCTAATCACAACAACTTTTAACAAACACGAATTTTACTTATTTGCAAAAAGAGTAAGATTCGTGTTTCAATTTTAGGGCTATGTCAAAATTATTTATCGTTCCTACACCAATTGGCAATCTCGAAGATATGACTTTTAGAGCGATTCGAATTCTTAAAGAAGTCGATTTGATTTTGGCTGAAGACACACGAACCAGCGGAAAACTTTTGAAGCATTTCGAGATTGGTACGCACATGCACAGCCATCACATGCATAATGAGCACAAAACCATCGAAAATTTAATTTCTCGATTAAAAGCAGGAGAAACAATAGCATTAATCTCAGATGCGGGAACTCCAGCCATTTCTGATCCTGGTTTTTTATTAACCCGAGCCTGTGTAGAGCATAAAATAGAAGTAGAATGTCTACCCGGAGCAACGGCTTTTGTACCAGCATTGGTCAATAGTGGCTTGCCTAATGACAAGTTTGTTTTTGAAGGGTTTTTGCCTGAAAAAAAAGGAAGACAAACCCGATATTTGGCTTTAGCCGAAGAAACTCGAACCATTATATTATATGTTTCGCCGCATAAATTAGTGAAAACTTTAGCCGAGTTTATAACTTATTTTGGAGAAGACAGACCCATTTGTGTGTCTCGCGAATTGTCTAAACTACATGAAGAAAATGTTCGAGGGACTGCTAGAGAAGTGTTGACTCATTTTGAAAAAACGGCTCCAAGAGGTGAAATTGTGGTAGTTGTTGGCGGAAAAATAACAATAAAAGAGAATAAGAAACAAACAGAATAACAAATTATATAATGAGTATTACATCTTTCCTACAAAAAATAAAACAAACGCCAAAAGACATTGCATTTGCAGAAACCATTGCTGTGATAGAAGAAAATTATAATTTTACTCCAACTGCTTTCCAAAATGGTTTGCAACATAATGGCGTTGGTGAAAACTCAGGTTCTTGTAAACTATTTGCTTTTGCTCAATTGCACAATTTATCTCAAGAAGAAACCTTAGCTTGTTTTGGTGCCTATTATTTTAATGAAGTATTAAAAAATCCAGAAGGGACAAACCATCAAAACATTCGTAATTTTATGATAACGGGCTGGAGTGGAATTCAATTTGAAGGAGAAGCTTTGACATTAAAGTAAAAATTCCTTATAAACACATAGATTCATAGGATTATTTGTGTAATTGATAAGTATAAAATAAAATGGAGAGTTTTGTCACTTGTAGCAATTGTCATGATTTGTAATTGACCACTTCAAATATAAAACTGCTTCACGAAATTTAAAAAAATTAAGGAGTGATGCAAGCTTTACAATTGCAAAAAAGAGATTTTTACAAAAGCTTTTTATCTATTCAACCTTTAATTATTATTTAGAGTTAATCTTATTATAGCGTAATAAATGTTGCCTCAAAAATCCTCCAAACATTATGAATGAAAGTACAATCACCAATTTATAATTATGTAAAATTGACGATTTATTTGTTAAAGCAATTGCCATAATTATAAAGTTTACAATGGTAACTATGGATAAAAAGAATAAAACTATTTTTCTCATAAACATTTTATTAATGTATGTGGTAACTATGAATTCTATTAAAAGCGAAGCTTTCTTTATTATCATTGAAAATCTATGTCTATGTGTTTAAAAACTATACATAATCAAGATTATTGCACTTCCAAATCCACAAAAGAAAACGTATTTCCACTAAACAATCCTTTATCCGACAATTTCAAATCGGGGATAACCAAAAGTGCCATGAAGGAAAGCGTCATAAATGGCGCTCTCAAATTGCTCCCTAAGGCTTTGGCCATAGCATCAATTTCCTCATATAATTTTCCGGTTTCCCAGCCATCTTTGTCACTCATGATTCCCGCAACAGGTAAGGCTAAGGATTTGTTTTCGGCACCATCTACTGCGCAAATTCCACCCGTATTTTTGATGATAAGATTCACGGCATTGCAAATTTCTTCGTCAGAAGTGCCTACAACTACAATATTATGACAATCGTGCGCCACAGAACTAGCAATAGCTCCTTTTTTTAATCCGAAGTTTTTGATGAAAGCAACAGCTGGTTTAGCATGTTGATAGCGATTGACCACCGCCATTTTCAGAATATCATTTTTTACATCAGAAATGATTTTTCCGTTTTCAAGTAACGATTCGTGATGAATCTCGTTAGTAATCAATTGTCCTTCTAAAGCTTCAATAACTCGAATTGTTGAGGCAGCACTTGGAATTTCGAAATCACTTGTTGTTTTGGCAGTAATATTAAAATTATTCGGTGTTTCAAAAGAAACGTGTTTTACAAACGACTGCCCTTTTTCGGAAACTAATTCACCATCTATGTAGGTTTGTATAATTTTAAAATCAATTAAATCTTCCACCACAATAAAATCAGCGGCATCGCCTTCTTGCAACAAACCCACATTCATTTTATAATGATGCACCGGGTTAACACACGCAGCTTGCAAGACTTTAAAAACATCCATGCCTTTAGCCACAGCGCGGGCACAAAGTAAATTAATGTGTCCCACAATTAAATCGTCAGGATGTTTGTCGTCTGAACAGAACATCATATTTTCATAATGCTCTGGAAGCAAATCAATCAGAGCATTGAAGTTTTTTGCGGCACTTCCTTCCCGAATAATCACTTTCATTCCGAGGCTTAGCTTTTCCTGAGCTTCTTCAAAAGTAAAACATTCATGATCAGTCGTAATTCCTGCAGCAATATATTTTTTTGCATTTTCACCACGCAATCCTGGTGCATGACCGTCTATTGGTTTACCAAAGTGTTTTGCCCATTCTATTTTCTTTAAAACCTCTTCATCGTCATATAAAACGCCCGGATAATTCATCATTTCGGCCAAATAATAAATATCAGGTGAAGCCATTAGCTCTTTAATTCCTTCCGAATC
The DNA here is from genome assembly GCA_947457255.1 of Flavobacteriaceae bacterium. GTDB lineage: Bacteria > Bacteroidota > Bacteroidia > Flavobacteriales > Flavobacteriaceae > Flavobacterium. Next base: position 18,450 of record CANGUZ010000023.1, on the reverse strand, counting down.
GATAATCGCCCCAGCAGTTTCAAAAGATGTGGCAGGAACACAAGAAGGAGCTCCAAAATGAAATTTCAAAGGCACTTTTTTACTGTTCTCAATCATGTAATACACGCCATCTTTTCCTAGAACATTTGCTATTTCGTGTGGGTCAGAAATGGTAGCTACGGTTCCGTGAAGTACAGCCAGTTTTGCAAATTCAGAAGGCACTAACATGGAACTTTCAATATGAATATGTGCATCAATAAATCCCGGAAGAATATAATTTTTGACTTGATGTTCTTTTTCAATGATAGCAATGATTTTTCCATTTTCAATGGTAACTTCACCTGAGTAAATTTTGCGATTTACAATATCTACAATTTGTCCTTGAATTTGCATTGTGAATTGATTTTATGTTTTTAATAAAAAAATAATTGGAGGTACAAGAAACGAATTATTTCTGGATTTATAAATTCAATGTGCATAATTTATTAGTAATGAACTCCATTTTAAAAAATAATAGTAAATTTGAATTTCATTTTATACACCATACAAAATTTTAATTTATGCGCTGGACTATCAAACCCACTCCCGAATTCGAAAAAATAAAAACGCTGTCTGAAGCTTTACAAGTGGATCACTTAATTGCGCAATTGCTATTGCAACGAGGCATTACAACCTATGAAGAAGCCCGACAATTTTTTCGCCCTAAATTAACTGATTTACACTATCCATACTTAATGAAAGATATGGATAAAGCAGTACAACGAATTGAAAAAGCGATTGCAAATCAAGAAAATATTCTCGTTTTTGGCGATTATGACGTTGATGGAACGACTGCTGTTTCGTTAGTTTCATCGTATCTTAAGAGTTACTACCCAAACGTGGCCACATATATTCCCGATCGCTATGATGAGGGTTATGGGATTTCTTTTAAAGGAATTGACTTTGCCGATGATAATAATTTTTCACTGATTATTGCCTTAGATTGTGGCATAAAATCGATAGATCATGTGACTTACGCCAAAGAGCGTAATATCGACTTTATCATTTGTGATCATCACAGGCCGGGACCAGTTTTACCTGATGCCATTGCTGTTTTGGATCCAAAAAGAGACGATTGCAGTTATCCGTACGATGAATTGTGTGGATGTGGTATTGGCTTTAAACTAATTCAAGCTTTAGGAGAAAACAGAAACCAAACTATTGATGATTTAGTTCCCTATTTGGATTTGGTGGCTACGGCTATTGCTGCTGATATTGTACCGATGACGGGTGAAAATAGGATTCTAGCCTATTTCGGTTTACAAGTAATAAATTCAGAACCAAGACCCGGAATCAAAGCATTAATCTATCAAATAAAGAAAAAAGCTTTAGATATTACTGATGTCGTTTTCATTATTGCACCAAGAATTAATGCCGCAGGAAGAATCAAACATGGCAATCATGCAGTGGAATTATTGACGGAATTTGATTTTGAACAAGCACAACAATTTGCTTCTGAGATTGAAAAATACAATTCTGACAGAAAGGATTTAGATAAACAAATTACCAAAGAAGCGCTTTTACAAATTGAAACGAATCAAGAAAAAGAGCGATTCACAACAGTAGTTTTTCAAGATGATTGGCACAAAGGCGTTATTGGGATTGTTGCTTCAAGATTAATAGAAACCTATTATCGACCGACTTTAGTTTTTACGAAAAGTGGCGATAAATATGCCGCTTCGGCGCGCTCGGTAAAAGGATTTGATGTGTACAATGCTTTGGAAGCCTGTTCAGAACATTTAGAACAATTTGGCGGGCACATGTATGCAGCAGGAATGACATTGACAGCAGAAAAGTATGAAGATTTTAAAGCCGCTTTTGAAAAAGTGGTACAAGAAACCATTCATCCAGATTTATTAACTCCTGAAATTACGATTGATGCCGAGATTGATTTTACCGATATTACACCCAAACTGACTCGAATTTTAAAACAGTTTGAACCTTTTGGCCCGCAAAACATGACGCCTGTTTTTTTGACCAAAAATGTAAAAGATACAGGTTACGGCAAGCCAATAGGTAAAGAAGACGAACATTTAAAACTTTTTGTAAAACAGAAAGGGGCTGAAAGTTTTGGAGCTATTGGTTTTGGATTAGGAAATAAGTTAGAAAGTATTAAAAATGGACAAAACTTTGACATGATCTATTCTATCGATGAAAACGAATGGAATGGAAAAGTGAGTTCACAATTAAGAATAAGAGATATAAAATAAGTATAAAATACCATGATAAAAAACGATCCTTATTCTGCCTTGCGTTACAAAGAATTTAATGTTTTTTTATTGTTGCGTTTTACTATGGTTTTTGCTTGGTCAATGCAATTTATAGTGATTGAATGGGTGGTGTATAGTTTAACTAAAAACCCACTTTCTCTAGGAATTATTGGATTAATGGAGGTAATTCCGGCTATTGGCATGGCTTTGTTTGCTGGGCATATTGTAGATCAAAACGAAAAAAAGGGATTGTTCCTGAAGTGTATTCTTGCATTTTTGGTAATTAGTTTGGGATTATTTTTAGTAACATGGCCTCGAATGGTAGAAGGATATTCTACAGCACTAATTTTATATGCTATTTATGCACTAGTTTTTATGGGAGGAATAGTTAGAGCTTTTCTTGGGCCAACTATATTTTCTCTGTTGTCCTTAATTGTTCCTAAAAAAGAATATTCGAACGCAGCAACTTGGAGTAGTTCGGTATGGCAAATAGGTTCTGTTTTAGGACCTGCTGTTGCAGGTTTCTCGATTACTTGGATTGGCGTACATGGCTCAATGAGTTTCGTTTTTGGATGCTCTGTTTTGTCATTACTCTTTTTATCACAAATTGCAACAAAACCTATTTTGAATCCTAAAATTGGGGAACCCATCATGGATAGTCTTAAAGAAGGAGTAAAATTTGTATACAATAATAAAACCATTTTGGGAGCCTTATCGTTAGATATGGTTGCGGTACTTTTTGGCGGTGCTGTGGCGCTGTTACCCATATTTGCTCAGGATATTTTAAAAGTTGGCCCAGAAGGATTTGGTGTTTTGAGAGCGGCGCCAGCGGTAGGCGCCTTTATCACCATGTTTATTACCGCTTATGTACCTTTAAATAAAAATGCCGGGATGAAATTACTGACTGCTATTTTCTTATTTGGCGTTTGTATAATTATTTTTGGACTGTCAACCATTTTCTGGTTATCTGTTTTTGCGTTATTTATGAGTGGAGTTGTTGATGGTATTTCTGTAGTCATTCGTCAAACCATTTTACAATTAAAAACACCTGATCACATGAGAGGGAGAGTAGCTGCAGTGAATTCTATTTTTGTGGGCTCGTCTAATGAGTTGGGTGCCTTTGAAAGCGGATTGACAGCTAAATTGATGGGGACGGTAACGGCAGTAGTTTTTGGTGGAAGTATGACGATTTTGATTGTTCTGGGTACAGGATTCTTCTCACCATCCTTTAGGAAATTAGATTTACAAAAAGATTTAGATGAGCATCAAAAGTAATTCTAAAGCTAAATTAAATTTATTTTCAAGTAATCTGTACAACACAAAAAAAATTGCTAACAATGAATGAAAATAATACGCTGAAAAATATTCGTTGGGGCATTTTAGGATGCGGAAATGTTACCGAAATAAAGAGTGGTCCTGCCTACCAAAAAACAGAAGGCTTTCAGGTCGTTGCTGTGATGAGAAGAGATGCTGAAAAAGCTGCCGATTATGCTCAAAGACATGGGATTAGTAAATATTACACAGATGCAGATGCACTAATTAATGACCCAGAAATTGATGCTATTTACATTGCTACGCCACCAGATAGTCATAAATATTATGGACTCAAAGTAGCTCAAGCTGGAAAAATATGTTGTATCGAAAAACCTCTAGCACCAAATTATACTGATTGTCTTGCTATTTGTGAAGCCTTCGAGAGTAAAAACATTCCTTTATTCGTGTCCTATTACAGACGTTCGTTACCGCGCTTTAATCAAGTTAAAAAATGGATTGACAATAATGATATAGGAACAGTAAGACATATAAGATGGCATTTGAGCAAATCGGCGTCTCCATTAGATTTGAGCAAAAACTACAATTGGCGCACCGATGCAACTATAGCAACTGGAGGCTATTTTGATGACTTAGCCAGCCACGGCCTTGACTTAATTACCTTTCTATTAGGAAATATAAAAGACGTTTCAGGTATTAGTCTCAACCAACAAAATTTATATTCTGCTAAGGATGCCATAACCGCTTGTTGGGTTCACGAATCGGGAGTTACAGGTTCGGGAAGTTGGAATTTTGGCTGTAGTATGCGAGAAGATATCATAGAAATTTTTGGATGTACTGGTAAAATAACATTTTCCGTTTTCAATGATGAACCTTTGCTGTTGCTAAACGAAAAAGGAAAAACCGAACTCTTCATCGAAAATCCTGAAAACATACAATTGTATCATGTAGAAAATATGCGCAATCATCTTTTGGGTAAAACGACACATCCTTCTAGCGGGCGAACAGCGGCACACACTAACTGGGTTATGGATAAAATTATTGGGAATCACTTGAATTAAAATGATTACTTCTATTCATTCCTTTTTGATTTTTACTTATCAACAATCCAAAAAAATTAACTTTTGTATTTCTGTTAGATAATTGGCTATTCAGTAAATTTACAGTATGTATGCTTTAGTCGATTGTAACAATTTTTATGCTTCGTGCGAACGGGTATTTCAGCCTCAATATATTGGGAAACCAGTCGTTATTTTGTCTAATAATGACGGTTGCGTCATTTCAAGAAGTAACGAAGCCAAGGCTGCTGGTGTTGCTATGGGTGCGCCCGAATTTAAAATCAGAGACTTAATCAAAGAGGAAGGTATAAAAGTTTTTTCGTCCAATTATCCTTTATATGGCGATTTGAGCAATCGTGTCATGAAAACTCTTGAAAATTTTACTCCAAATCTTGAAATTTACAGCATCGATGAGGCTTTTCTAAACTTTGACGGAATGTCGATTTCTGATTATCATGATTATGGAATTCAGATGAAGAAACGTGTTCAAAAATGGGTTGGAATTCCTGTTTGTGTTGGATTTGCACCAACTAAAGCACTTTCAAAAGTAGCCAATAGAATTGCCAAAAAATTTCAAGACAGAACACAAGGAATTTATGTAATTGATACCGAAGAAAAACGCATAAAAGCACTAAAATGGACCAAAATTGAGGACGTTTGGGGAATTGGTCGCAGGTTAACAAAAAAAATGATAGCCCACAATATTCTTACTGCTTATGATTTTACAAAACCGCAGCACGAAGCTTGGATTAGAAAAGAAATGGGCGTTATTGGTATGCGACTAAAATATGAATTGGAAGGAAAATCAGTTTTAGATTTAGAACCTATTCGTGAACAGAAGAAAAGTATTGCTACTACTAGAAGTTTTCCGAAACAGATTGCAGAATTTGATGACTTACGAGAACGCATAGCGACATTTTCTGCGGTTTGTGCCGAGAAATTACGCAAACAAAAATCATGTTGTCAAACCATAATTGTGATGTTAGTCATTGATAAACATAAATACCAATCTCAAAAATATTATTTCAACAAAGCGGTTACTTTGCCTTATTCAACCAATTCCTCTTTGACAATTTCAAATGTTGCCATATCCATGTTGAAAGATTTGTACAAAGAAAATGAAGGAGTCAAATTCAAAAAAGCTGGTGTTATAGTTACTGAATTAATTGATGAAGATAAAAAACAGCTTCAATTATTTGAAGAAGAAAATCCGAAGCATTTGGCGATCATGAAAGCAATGGATTTTTTAAATGCTAAAATTGGCGATCGAAAAGTAAAATTAGGAACACAAAATTTAAATCTAACTTGGAACATGAAACAAAATCATTTGTCACCAAGATTCACTACAAGATTTAACGAAATACTAGAAATAAAATGTCACTAAAAAGAGAACCTTCTTTAACTTTCTTCCGTCCAAACTTAGAAAGCGAATTGAAAATACCTTACATAAAAGAAGGCGTTTCTGCTGGATTTCCATCGCCTGCAACCGATTTTATAGAAAGCGGCATTGATCTAAATAAAGAATTATGTAAAAATCCTTTATCTACGTTTTACATAAAAGTAAAAGGAAATTCGATGATAAATGCCGGAATAAATGACAAAGACATTCTTGTTGTTGACCGAAGTTTAGAACCTCAAAACAACAAAATTGCGGTTTGTTTCATCGATGGAGAGTTCACCGTAAAACGAATCAAAACAGAAGAAAATTGTATCTATCTGATGCCTGAAAATAAAAATTACCAACCCATAAAAGTCACAGACGAAAATGAGTTGATAATTTGGGGTATTGTTACTTATGTTATAAAAACTTTGTAATTTTTTCTAGAGCAATATTGTAAAATCAGATAATTTAAATAATTTTTAAACTACAACGATTTTAAATCTTTAATTACTCTAAAGGCAACTAAAACATAGCCACAATCGAACGCTAGAATTATAAAAAACCAACAGAAAAATACAGTCTTTGGTTACTAAAGCTTGTATATATTGGTTAAAAAAACCTTGCAGAAAATTAAATATCTTATTTGTTTTGACGAATTTTCAAACTAGCTGAACTCAATCCGTTTGATTTTACCTCTAATTTCAAATCCTCAACTTTTTTTCCCGATTGAATAATTACTTGACATTTACCGTTAAAGGCACTTCTTTGCCAAGTTTCATCAGCGCATTTATCAGGTTCATGAGAACTCGGATCGCCATTACCTACTCCAATAATTTTAGCATCCCCAATTAGTTTGAAATAAACCATATTATTTGCATTTGGAACTTCTCTACCTTTATCATCAACAATGGAAACATTCACCACAACACCATTTTTACCATCAGCTAAAACCGAAGATTTATCGGCTACAGCAATAACTTTTGTAGCGTAATTTGTAGTTTCAACTTTTGAAGTTAATTTCTTTCCGTTTTTATAAGCAACTGCTTCTAAAGTTCCGGTTTCGTAGTTGACTTCCCATTGTAAATGACTGTTTCTTGGCATGACTTTTTTACCCAAACTTTTTCCGTTTAGGAATAATTCCACATCGTCAGCATTAGTATTAACCCAAACATCAATTGGTTTTCCTACTTTTTCTGGCCAATTCCAATGCGGTGAAATGTGCAGAATATCTTCATTGGTCCACCAACTTTTATAATAATAATAAATATTTTTTGGGAAACCACAAACATCTAAAATTCCGAAATGCGAACTAATATTTGGCCATTTATAAGGTGTTGGTTCACCTCGATAATCAAATCCTGTCCAAACAAAACCTCCAAGCCAATAGTCATTTTCTGCAGCTAATTTCCACCAAGTTTCGGCTTTGCTTGCCCACCATGGATGCGTTATATCTTGGTCTGGAACGTAAGCTCTAATTTCATCTTTTTCATAAATTCCTCTTGTAGTCACAGTGCTTCCCATTTCGGTTCCAAGCAATGGTTGATTAGGATGATCACGATGATAATCGGCAACGGCATATTCACGATAATTAAATCCACGAATCGGAATTACTTCATTCACACCTTTGAAATCATTTGCCATATCGGCAGCATAGGTTGAAGTTCGAGTTGGGTCTAATTCTTCTTGTATAGCTAAAAGTGTTTTTGCAATTCGTTTTCCATAATCGTTTCCTTGAATGTTTTGTTCCTCATTGCCAATGGACCATAAAAAAACGGAAGCATGATTTCTATCGCGTTTAAGTAATCGTTTAAATTGGTCGATATATTCTGGACTACTGTTTAACAAACGTTGTTCATCAACAACCAACATTCCCAAGCTATCACAAGCTTCAAGAAGTTCTGGTGTTGGTGCGTTATGACTAGCACGATAAGCATTGGAACCCATTTCTTTCAGTAATTTTATACGATAATATTGCATGAAATCGGGCAACGCACTTCCAATTCCGGCGTGGTCTTGATGGTTATTTGTTCCTTGAATTTTGATTTTTTTTCCATTTAAGAAAAAACCTTCTTTGGCATCAAATTTTACAGTTTTTATTCCGAAACGTGTTTTGGTTTGATGTACAATTTGGTTCCCTGATTTTACAACAGAAACTACTTTATACAAATACGGATTTTCAAGTGACCAAAGCGTAACATTGTTCAAGTTCAAATTTTGCTTAATAGAAGTTTTACCATTAACCGAAATTACTACTTTTTGTTCAGATGTTTTACCGAGTTGCTTACCGTTTCTATCCGTGATTATGGAATAAACAATAGCATTGGAAGGTTGCAAATTTTTATTTTCAACTTCTGTTTCAATTGTTAAAGTTGCGTTTTTACCTTTTACTTTTGAATGTACAAAAACACCATCATTTGGTATGAAAACTTTATCAGTAAGATTCAACCAAACATGTCTGTAAATTCCGGCACCTTCATAAAACCAACCTTCATATTGTGTGGCATCCACTCGAATTACAATGACATTATCGCCTTCAAAATTTACATAATCTGAAACATCGTACGAATTGCCAACATATCCACTAAAATTGGTTCCTACATAAAATCCGTTTAACCAAATTTCAGCATTTCTGTAAATTCCGTCAAATTGAAGTTCAAATCGTTTTCCATCGTCTTTTTTATCTACAGAAAAATGTTTGCGATACCAACCAATACTCGTTTCTGGATAAGCACCACCAACAGGTTTGTAACCGTGACTGTCCATTTCAACTTGGTCTGATTTTACAAAAGGAAGTTCAACAACCCAATCGTGAGGAACATTGATTTTTTTCCAAGTGGTATCTACAAATTTTGGATTTACAATGGTAGTTGCATAGACATTAGACTTGTGAAGCAACGCTATTTTTCCATAATCGAAATCTTTGGAAACATCGGCTGCATTTCCAAAATGAAATTTCCAATCTTCGTCTAAACTGATTTTTTTCTGAGCAAAAGTTGTACTTAAACTCATTAGAATTAGAGCAAAATAGTATATTTCTTTCATTGTAAATTAGTCTTTAAATGCATCTAATGCTGGTGATGGTTTTCCGTCAGCTTGCCATGCGCTTAAACTGTATCCACTCCAAGATTTTGCGCCTTGTGGTTCCCAATACATAACTCCCAAACCTCTTTTATTTGGAACTTTTTTAACTGCTTCGATTGTTGCTTTTAATAATTCGTAAGTGTTTTGAACTTTGTCGTCTTCACCTCCAACTTCAACAATCATTACGTCTTTATTGTAACGATTTACCATATCGTTAAGATTGAATTCTAAGTCGGCAATGGTTTCTGAATAATCTTTTTTAATCCAATATGGATAATAGGAAAGTCCGATGATGTCGTATTTTACATTTTGAGCCGTAGCATTATCAAAGAATGTTCTGAATTTAGCATTGTTATTTCCTTCGTCAACGTGAACAATTACTTTGATTTTTTTATCTACAGCTTTCACGGCATCGTAACCTTTATTTAAAAGTTGTCCAAGCTGATTCCAGTTATCGGTGCTTCCTTCTGGCCACATCATTCCGCCCGGAATTTCGTTTCCAACTTGCACCCATTCTGGTGTTACACCTGCATTTTTTAAAGCCGAAATCACTTCAAAAGTATGATTGTAAACATCGTTTAATAATTCTGGGAAACTGTGATTTTTCCATGCAGCAGGTTTATTTTGCTTGGCCGGATCAGCCCAAGAATCAGAATAATGAAAATCTATCATTACTCGCATTCCCATTTTTTGAGCTCTTAAAGCCATTGTCAGTGTTTCTTCTTTACTACAATGACCGCTTGTTTTGTCATCATTCGGATTTACCCAAACACGCAAACGAACGGAATTCATTCCTCTATCTTTAAGCAATTGCAAACAATCAGTTATTTTACCATCTGTATCATAAAATTTATAACCTGTAGCTTCCATCTGCGGTAGCCATCCTACATCTGCTCCTTTTGCAAAAAATGAGTTTCTGTTAGTATTTTGATTATTTTGTGTTTGAGAAATACAATAATTAATAAACAGAAAAAATACTAAAACTAAAGGATAATTTCTTTTTGGATTTTTCATCGTTAATCTTTATTAAAAACCTTGATTGCTGGAAGTACTTTATTGCTAAAATCCCATAGAGCCTGATTTTCGTATGTAGATCCGTTTTTAGCCTGATTCCCTTTAAATGCAATCCATTCAGTTCCCCAGTAAGCAAATCCTATACCGTAATTAGTTTGTTTAACTACACTTTTCAAAGCAAGTAAATAATTGGTTTGTCCGTTTGCGGTAGCTGAATATTCAGGTATTAGTTGAGACTGAAGTCCAATTACATTGTCGGTCCAATCGTTGTATCCTAAAGTAAATGGATATGAGGTTTCAGCTACAATAACTTTTTTATTATACAAAGCACCTAGATTATCAATTGTAGCTTTTACATCTGTTAACAATTTTCCATGATACTGAGGATAGTAAGACAAACCAATATAGTCATAATCAATAGTTTTAGCTTTATTAAAAAACCATGATGCTGCTGTGTTTGTCCCAAAATTTATACCTCCGTAATGCAACATTATTTTAGTACTTGGAGATTGATTTCTAATTTTTAAACTTGCGGCGGACATTAATTCTAGAAATTGCGCTTCGTTTGTAGTTATTTTACCTGAAGGCCACAAAAACCCATCATTTGTTTCGTTTCCAATTTGAATAATATCTGGTTTTAATTCTGATAAAACCAATGAGGTATATGTGACTAATGCTGATTTTAGTTCAAGAAAAGTAAGGTTTTTCCAAGCAAGAGGTTTCGTTTGTGATCCTGGATCAGCCCATGTATCAGAATAATGAACAGTTATCCAAACTTTCATTCCCTCAGCTTTTACTTTTGAAACTAGAGATTTTACTTCCGTCATTCCTGAATTCCCATTAATAGGGTCTTTCCAAAGCCTAATTCTAATAGCATTACAACCCGCTTTTTTAAGAGTAGTTAACATTTTTTCGGGCTGGTTTTGACTATTGTATAATACCACATTGGCACTTTCAATTTCTGGAAGAAAAGAAACGTCTGCTGCTCTTATGAAATCATCAGGAACTGGTGGGTCTACAATAACTGGTGGTTCAGTAACAATTGGATCGGTATTTTTATCTTCACTTGAACATGATAAAAAAATGAATAACATAGAAAATGTTATAAAAAATAATGTTTCTTTCTTCATATTTATAATATTTATAATAACTGAAAATGATAAATAGACTTATGAATATAGTTTTCTCCTTTTTTTAAAAATGCACTCGGGAAATCTATATGATTGGGTGCATCAGGAAAATTTTGAGTTTCAAAACAAATGCCACTTAATGAGTGATAATTAGCGTTTTCTTTACCCTTTATTGTATTAAAGCAATTGCCGCCAATATAAATATGTACTGATGGCTGATTGGTATAAACAGACATTTTAATTTTGTTTTTTGTACTAAAAAGTATTGCTGCTAAATCATCTCTTTTATTCAAAACAAACGTATTATCTATTTTAGTTTGAAGCTCTTTTGGGAAGCTAAAGTCAAATTTACTTTCAATTGTTTCACAAAAATTACCTGTTGGTATATCTTCAGTAGTAGTCTCTAAAACTTTTGATGAATTTACAAATAGTTTTTGATTTAGAATATCATTTGAATGACCATCTAGATTAAAATAACTGTGTTGTGTTAAATTGACGACGGTGTCTTCAGTAGATTTTGCAATCATATCTACTTTCAATTCGTTTTCTTCTGTTAAAGTATAAGTAATTTGTGTCGTTAATTGCCCTGGGAAATTTTCTTCATTGTCATTACTTATATATTGTAATGTAATTGAAATATCAGAAACTGAAATTATTTCCCAAAAAACCATACTAAAACCTGAACTACCGCCGTGAAGAGAGTGTTCTCCATGATTTTTATTAAGTTGAATTATTTCAGTATTTAGCTCAAATTTTGCATTATTTATTCTCCCAGCATACCTACCTACTATTGCCCCCAGATACGGTGCGCTTGGCAAATGAAAAGAATCATTATAATCTTGAATTTTTTCAAAGCCTAAAACCACGTCAACTTTTTCATTATTACTGAGTGGAACAATCAGTGAAGTAATTGTGGCTCCAAAATTAATTACTTCGCATTGAAACCCATTTTCATTCGATAATATATAGCATATAACTTCAGTTCCATTTGGAAGAAAACCAAAGGATTTAAATTTATTGATGTTATTGGATTGAGAATTAGAAACTTTTAGCATCGCAATTTTGTTAATTTAGCATCAAATGTAAAAAAAAAGCAACCTAACCATATCGGCACCTACCAGTTTTTACATAACTTGCCACCAGTTAATTTATTTTCTATGAAAATCATTACCATTGATACTGCTTCTAGAATTCCAAAATACAAGCAAATCGTACTTTCAATAGAAATAGCAATAGCTGAAAATAGACTAAAAAAAAACGACAAACTTCCATCTGTTAATAAAGTTAGTATAGAATTTTCATTGTCTAGAGACACCGTGTTATTAGCTTATGATGAACTCAAAAAACGTGGAATCATTTATGCTATGCTAGGAAAAGGGTATTATGTTAAAAGTGTAGAATTTAGTTTTGAACAAAGGATATTCATGCTTTTTGATGAGCTCAATATTTTTAAAGAAGATATTTATAACTCTTTTTTAGAAACGATGAATAATGCCGCTCAAGTTGATATTTTCTTTCATCATTTTAATATTGAAATGTTCAAAAAACTCATTAATGAAAGCAATGGAAATTATTCCAAATACATTATTATGCCAACAAATTTAGTAGGTGCTTCATCATTAATAAAAACCCTTCCTAAACAGGATGTATACATCTTAGATCAAACTAATTCTGATTTAAATGACTACCCCTCTATTCATCAAAATTTTATTAAAGATATTTATCAAGGCTTGTTAAAAGGAAAACATCTAATTGATAAGTATAAAAAATTGATTTTAATTTTTCCTGGATTTCGTGAACCTTTGGGAATGAAAGTGGGTTTCGAGAAATTTTGCAATGATAATTCTATTCAATATGAAATTATTTCAGAATTTATAAAAAAAGAAATTCAAAAAGGAGAAGTCTACATTATCCCTGACGACAGGGATTTAGTAAAAGTCATCGAAAAATCAAAACATCAGAATTTAAAACTAGGAAAAGATTTTGGTATAATATCTTATAATGAAACATCATTAAAAAAAGTTGTAGAAGAAGGAATAACGACTATTTCAACTGATTTTGTTGCGATGGGAAAGAATTTGGCGCAGATGATTCTAACCGGAAAAAAGGAACAAATTGAAAATAAAAGTGAGTTAATTATTCGAAAATCACTATAAAAAAAACCTCTGATTTCTCAGAGGTTTTTGTACCCGAAGCCGGAGTCGAACCGGCACGGTTTCCCACAGGTGTTTGAGACCAGCGCGTCTACCAATTCCGCCATTCGGGCTTAGCAGACATGAAATAACTTTCATTATTTCAACGCAATAAAAGAGGAGATTGTTATAAAATCAACCATCGATTCCTTTAACACGGTGCAAATGTAAAAAATATAATTACACTTACTAAAAAAATACTCTTAATTTTCCTTTCCTAGTTCGATTTTATTCCTAAATTTGCACCTCGTTAAAACAATACACACTAACTAACTACAACCGAGACATTTAATATAAGGCAAGCTTTTAATAATAATAAAGCCAAATTGTATAAAGCGTAACGGAATAAAAACAACACAGTACAATGTCACACCAAGAACCAGAAGCAAAAATATTTGCGTGTTCCCAAAGTGTATATTTGGCTGAACAAATAGCTAAAACCTATGGAGTTCCGCTAGGTAAAGTTACGTTCTCTAAATATAGTGATGGTGAATTTCAGCCTTCATATGAGGAATCAATAAGAGGGTTAAGGGTTTTTATTGTTTGTTCAACTTTTCCAACTGCCGATAACTTAATGGAATTGTTACTGATGATTGATGCTGCAAAAAGAGCATCAGCAAGACACGTAACAGCTGTTATTCCTTATTTTGGTTGGGCAAGACAAGACAGAAAAGACAAACCAAGAGTTCCAATTGGAGCAAAATTAGTTGCTAATTTATTACAAGCAGCTGGTGCAACTAGAGTAATGACTATGGATTTGCATGCAGATCAGATTCAAGGTTTTTTTGAAAAACCAGTAGATCACCTTTTTGCTTCAACCATCTTTTTACCCTATGTAAAAAGTTTAAATTTAGAAAATTTGACTATTGCATCTCCAGACATGGGAGGTTCTAAAAGAGCTTATGCCTATTCTAAATTTTTAAATTCAGATGTGGTTATCTGTTACAAACAGCGAAAAGTGGCAAATTCTGTAAGCTCAATGGAGTTGATAGGTGAAGTGGCGGGTAGAAATGTAGTGCTGGTAGACGATATGATTGATACTGGTGGCACACTTGCAAAAGCTGCAGATTTGATGATTGAAAAGGGAGCCTTGAGTGTAAGAGCAATTTGTACTCACCCAATATTATCAGGTGATGCCTATGAAAAAATAGAGAATTCGAAATTAAGCGAATTAATAGTTACCGATTCTATTCCGTTAAAGAAGGAATCAAAAAAAATAAGAGTAGTGAGTTGTGCACCTCTTTTCGCTGAAGTTATGTACATGGTACAGCACAACAATTCCATTAGTGGAAAATTTTTGATGTAGATTGAAAAGTCAAAAATGTTGCAAGAAGAATAAATTTTATTAATTATTAACTATATTTTTTTACAATGAAATCGATTACAATTAAAGGATCAGAAAGAGAAAGCGTAGGTAAAGTTTCGACTAAAGCCTTACGTAATGCTGGAGCGGTTCCTTGCGTGTTATACGGAGGAAATCAAGCAGTACATTTTTCAGCAGACGAAAAAGCATTCAAAAACTTGGTTTACACTCCAAACGCACACACTGTTGTGATTGATCTTGGAGAAAAAACTTTTAACGCCATTTTGCAAGACATCCAGGTGCATCCAGTATCTGACAGAATATTGCATATTGACTTCTTTCAATTGAACGAAAGCAAAGAAATTACTATGGAGGTTCCTGTGAAAATTGTTGGAACATCACCAGGAGTATTACTAGGTGGTGATTTACGTTTAAATCAACGAAGATTAAAAGTGAAAGCTTTACCAAAAAATCTTCCTGATTACGTAGAAGCTAACATTTCTGAACTTCAAATGGGTAACAAGTTATATGTAACTAAAGTTGTTACAAATAACTTTAAATTAATGCACCCTGACAATACTGTAATTTGTCAAGTGAAGATTTCTCGTGCCGCTATGAAAGCAGCTCAAGAAGCAGCAAAAGCAGCAAAAGCGCCTGCAAAAGGAAAGAAAAAATAATTTTTTTCAACATTATTTTAAAAGCATCGGTTGTAAAACTGGTGCTTTTTTATTTACAATCGGTACTAATTTTTGTTTTATTTTTGCAACATGAAAAATTGGATTTCCAAATTATTTTCAAACCTAAAAACACAAGACAATACAAATTGTATGAAACCGGAGGTTCACGAACACAAAAAAAACAAATATAAAAAGCGTGAGTAATAAATTTCTAATTGTAGGCTTAGGAAATATCGGAGCTGAATATGCAAATACAAGACACAATATTGGATTTAAAATAGTAGATTTTTTTGCAAAAAAAGAATCTGTTGCTTTTGAAACCGTAAAATTAGGTGCTTTGGCAGAATTTAAATTTAAAGGACGAACTTTTTTACTTTTAAAACCAAATACTTACATGAATTTGAGCGGAAAAGCTGTTCAATACTGGATGGACAAGGAAAATATTCCTCTAGAAAATGTATTGGTAATTACAGATGATTTAAACATTCCTTTCGGAACCATTCGCATAAAATCTAAAGGAAGCGATGGTGGGCATAATGGATTAAAAAATATTAATCTCATCCTAAACACACAAAATTATAGCCGTTTCCGTTTTGGAATTAGCGATGAATTTAAAAAAGGAAAACAGATAGACTATGTTCTCGGAGAATGGGACGATGCCGAAAAAACAAAACTACCCGAAAGATTAGAACTAGCTTCTGAAATTATTAAATCATTTGGAACCGCAGGTTTAGAAAATACTATGTCTGCTTTTAATGGCAAGTAAAATTATTCAACAATTATCTTCTTAACCACTTTACTGTCTCCGTCTTTAATAGTTACTAGATAAATTCCTTTTTGAATAGCAGAAAGTGAAATGTTTTGCGAGAATAAACCTGAATTATTGTAACGCTTTTCTAAAATTGACCTTCCTCTTAAATCATGAATAGCTATAGCAATTTCATTGGTTTTTTGCGATTCAAACTGAATGGAAAAACTTCCGTTGTTTGGATTTGGAAATAAACTAAAATTGGTTAAAGCAAAATCTTCATTTCCTAAACCTGCAATAGAAAAACCTCTAGAATTTAATGCATAGTAAAAATTAGCTGTGGGTTCAATTAATACTCTACAATTAGTTGCCGAAGGTGTTGAGGGAACCGTAATTACTTGATTTCCATCATTTGGCGTGTTAGAAGCTAAAACATAAGGAAAAGTTGCTCCTCCATCAATAGATAACTTAATGTTTACATTTGCAGAACCTGGCAAAGAAGTAGTATTATTAACATCCCAAGTTATTGTTTGCGATGCTCCAAGATTCCAAATAATTCCTGACGAGTTTTGTGAAGTAACTCTAAAAGGGCCTGCACCGCTAGGGGATGTTGAAGCATTAAAAGGGGCTCTTGAAGTTACAGATACTTCATCTGAGTCTGTTTGAGCACCATTTGGATTGTTATCTCTAACCGTTAATGTAAACTTTAAAGTTCTTGCAACGGTAGATACTGATTCCCAAGTACTACTTAATGACCCTGATAAAACTCTAGAAAAAGATGGTAAAAATCTATTTGGAGAATCTGTAGGCTCAAAAGACCTATAGTTTGGACCAGATGTTTTAGTAGCAGATGCTACTGAATTAGAACCTGTTTGTGATCCTGTTGCACTGTTATTTTGTTCCCAACAATATGTTAATGAGTCACCGTCTACATCTGTAGCTGTTCCTTTAAGGATATAAGCTGTTCCAGAAGGTACAATAAAATCAGAACCAGCATTTACTATAGGAGGAGAGTTAGAAATAGGAATACCTACGACACATGCCTTATTATTTAAATTTCTTTCTATTTGTAATATACTTCTGTAGGTAAAATAAGGGTCTGAATTAAACTGTATATTAAGATTTGATGGGCTTGCAACTCCAGCATATCCCATAATTGTAGTTCCGCTACCTGGCTCAACTTGAACTCCTGAAATTTCTGGACTATAAGAAAAGGTATGATTTGCTCCCAACTGATGTCCTAATTCATGAGCAACATAATCAATATCAAAATTATCTCCCTCTGGGATGTTATCTGATGGAGCTGTAAATGCGCTCCCTTTAGTTTCAGAATTAAAACCGTCATCATCATCACAAACACAACCAATACAACCCGCATTCCCCCCTCCTCCAGAGGCTCCAAACAGATGTCCTATATCATAAGCTTCATTTCCTATTACATTTGTTAAGTTGGTTTGTAATTCTTGATTCCAAACACCATTATCAATACCTATGCTTGCGGGGGAATAAGGATCGGTACTCCCTCTTGTGTATATTATTTGTTCATTATTATCAATAATATTTAAATGTAGTGCTAAATCTTTTTCAAAAACCCCATTTACTCTAGTCATGGTTGCATTCATTGCCGCTAAAGCTTGTGAAACTCCACCAAAATAAGCACCGTATTCTCCAGTACACGAAATGGCTAAACGAAGTGTTTTATAACTCTGGTCTGTAGACCTACTAGCATATTCCAATTTATTAATCACATCTTGATTTACAGTTTTATCTATTGTTTTACAATTAAATGGTGAATCCTTTATTCCTTTAGATTTAGAATCAAAAAGCACATAAATCGATTTGTCATTTAAGGCAGGCTCTATAAACTCCGAGCCATTATTTGGCCTCAAAACCATAGTTTGTATTCCTCGGGGTGATACGCTGAAATTAATTGTGGTGCTGTTACGAGAAAGGCTTTTACCAACATAGGAACGAATATTGGGATATTTTGCTTGCAAAAGTGGTGCAAAATTTGAGTTTTCCCAAACTTCAAATTTTTCTATGTCGCCCTCAATGTTAGGGAAATTTATAATAATTCCTATTTTACCTGAAAATTTATCACTAACATTAAGTAGTGACTTTCTAAACTCTAGAGTATCTAATTTATAAAATTTTTGACTTTCATCAGATTGTTTCAGTTTTTTTGAAGTCACTAAACGATTGATGTTATCAGAACTAACTTTTTGCCAAACATTCTTACTTTGAGCATTACTCAAAATAATTGAAAACAAGCATATCAATGACAGTATATATTTTTTCATTAGTTTAATTTAAATTTTAACTCGTAAAATTAATACTAATTTTCAACCTATGTAAAAATCTATAAA
>CANGUZ010000022.1 GCA_947457255.1 Flavobacteriaceae bacterium | reverse complement strand
CGTTATTGAATACAAACACTGGATTAGCCATATTTGTAACTTCAAGTCCTACTGGAGAACCTAAATTTCCTCCGCTAACTTCATAAAAATAGGCATCTGCTCCGAAAACTGCTAATGGCTGTATACCAACACGCATGCTAAATGTTCTACCACAAAGACTAGGAGCAATTCTTGATGTTGGTACATCAAATGGAGTATTTATAATACAAACTTGCCCATAAGGTGTAGGATAGGTTGTTCCGTCAACACTAGCTTGTACTTGTACAGAATATGATGTACCATAGAGTATTGGACTCTGAGTCAAATTAGTCAAAATCATTCCTTGACCGTTAGATATAAACTCTTCGTTTACTATTCCAGGACCATTTACTCTAAATTTGTATCTAACTGCATTGTAAACTGGATTAGCAAAAAATGGCTCATCAAGTGCTGTTAATCTTGAACCGCAATATTTCCAAGACAACCTTATTGAAGGAACAGCTGCTGACGTAGTAACGGTATAAGCAGCTCCGTAAACAAAACCATTGTTATTTATCGCAACTCTAACAGAGTACGAAGTATTATAAGTAATCGTTTGTAAAGGACTAGCCGGAGCAGTTTGTAGTTGAACTAAACTTAACAAAGTTCTATTAGAATCGGAACGCTCAAATACACTTACAACATTAGTAGTTAAATTTCTTACTTCATAACGATACGTGGTTGCGCCTGTAATAGGAATTACTGATAAAACATTGTTCAAATCAGTCAAAGTAGTCCCTCTAAATTGAGGCACTAGAGAAGTACATACTCCTACCGTTACTGTTGCTGTTCCTGATTGCAATTGCGAGCATCCTGTAGTAACATCTTCGACTCCAACTAAGGTATAAGTAAAAGTTGTTGCGGCAGTTGTAGATACAGGTACGATAGCTATATTACTTGCGATTGGAGAGATTACTGTTAAATCAGAACCTCCATTAATTTTATATGTAAATCTATATCTAGATGTTCCATTAGCACCTGTAAAGGTAACTAGAGGTGAAACATCTGATAAACAAGCAGATGTACTTCCTGTTATTGTTGCCGTTGGAGTTGGATTAACTACTAAGGTTCCATTTATATACGATATAATATAGTTACCCACTCCCGAACCTGAAGCATTAGTTGCCTCTATTGGGTAAGATCCCGCTAATGCTGATATATCATTACCAGTACTTGTTAAATTAATTGGTAATAAATCTGCTTTTATAAAAGAATCATTAGGAAAAGTTGTAAACTCTGTTCCTTCAAAGCTTAATAAGCTTCCAGCGCAATTGGATTGATTATTTGCCGTAACTGTTACAATTAGCGGAGAAATATCAGCTATAGTTGAAGGCTGAACAATACTATAGTTTGCTACATCTGCCCCTCCAATAGTGAAACCGAATCCATTTACAGTCTTACCAGTTCCCACATTTTTATTCACAAAATTTCCAATGGCACTTCCTGAATTTAAACTCACAGTTTCTCCACTTAATACTCCGTTTAAAATAGCTGAAGATGTATCTAAAACCGCGATACTATTTCCATCAAAAATTTTATCACTTGCCGATATCCCTGTTACCGTTAATGGTCTTGCTAAAATAAATCTATTGGTAAAGACAGGCTGAGACCATGTATAGTTGTTTAAATCAGCAGTTCCTGTAACACTAGCATTTGGCGTGATAACATAAGAACCACCTGCATCTTTAGAAGAATACGTTGCTAAGAAAGAAACATTTACATCTTCCGATCCCACAACTCCAACTAAGGCCCCGCCAGTTATGTTAGCAATATCATTCCCATCATATGTTTTATTTGAAGTAATCCCCACTATGATTAGTATTTTTTTAATTATACTTGCATCTGCTAGGCTAGGCTGAATCAAATTGTAATTTCCAGATGATGTTCCTGAAATACTACAATTCGGAATAATAGGGTAAGGACCTCCTACGTCTTTGGATGGGTAGATTCCTGATTGGGTTAAGTTAACTATATCCCCACTCTCTACTCCTATCAAACTTCCTCCTGTTACCACTGAAGTAGTATTTCCATTATATGCTCTATCTTGACTCGTTGCTCCAGTGATAGTAATCTCTTTTTTACTAATAATACCTACATTAACTCCTGTAACTGATGCTGCATTACTAATAATATAATTACTAGCATGAGCACCTACTATTCTAATATCCGTTACTGTAACATTTCTAGTTCCTACATTCCTCGAATTATATACTCCTGAAGTATTGCTTACAGAAACATCCTCTCCAGACACTACTCCTGAACTTAAAACAAAGTTTGAGGATGTTAAAATAGCATCTATTGTAGCGTTATAAATTTTATCGATTGACGGATTAGCTACAATACTTACTGTTAATGCTTTTTGTGTAATTTCTCCAATATTTGCAGAGATTGACGAAGCGTTAGTCAAGTTGTAGTTAGCAGCTTGGGATCCGCCTAAAGTGAGTCCTACTATTGTAACATTTTTTCCTGACGCTATAGCTGACGTATCATAAGTTCCGTTAGTGTTGGTTACCGTTATTATGTCACTGCCTTGAACATCGTCAAGACTGTAGTTTGAAGCATTTAATGTTGCAGTATTATTACCATCGTATTGTTTGATAACCGCACCTTGCAAAGTGGCAACTAAATCTCGTCGATTAATACTGCCTATATTATTTCCTGTTATAGAACTAGGTACTGAATAATTAGAAGCATCAAGTCCATCTAATCCCAGACTAGATACAGTAACATTTCTTAATCCGAAATTTCTAGAGTTGTATAGACTTCCTATATAAGTTATAGTAACATCTTCTGAACCAACAATTCCTGTCACGTTAAAGTTAGATTGTGTTATGGATGCTGCTGTTGTACTGTCGTATATTTTATCTATTGGCCCTACTAAAGCAACTGTTAATAATTTAGCATTAATTGTACCTGTAATTACGGGCGCATAAGAAATTGAATAATTATTACCACCATTACCATCATTGATTACTAAACCACTTGGCGTTAGTGTTTTATTTACACCTATATCTTTAGTATCAAATGATTGTGAAGGCAAAGTTGTCGTAGTATCTCCAGACTGCAAAGAATATGTAGGTACCCCAGAAGAACCCGTAGTTCCATTATACGTTTTAGTATTAGTAACGGCTGTCACAGTTATTGGTCTAACCGTTATATTTCCTATTAATCCTGGTATTTGATTAAGTGTTGGAAGCGAATACCCTGATGCATTTGCTCCCGACAATGTTAGACCAGAAACAGTTACTGCTTTGCCAGTTCCTACATTTTTATTATTAAAGGTATAAACAGCTGTACCGCTTAAAGATACTATATCTCCAGGACTAATACTTCCGCTCAAAGTTGGTATTCCTATCGCTGTTGCAATGGCGTTACCATCGTATAACTTCGTATTTATACCTGATATTCCTGTAATAGATAAAGGAATATTGTTTACTCCTAACGAAACTTCATTTGAAGCATTTGCAGCATTAAAAGCAGTTGCATTTGTATAATTTGGTGCACTATAATTAGTAGCATTAGCCGTAATAGTTACATTGTCTCGTCTTAAGATAACTACAGAGGACCCTGAAGGTGCTGTATTACCGCTATCATTTAAACCTACTCTATACCCTATTCCAGTTGCTGATTGGGTTACATTCCAATAGCGACTACCAAAGGTAGCTAAACTTGCTGCGCTAGAAAATGGTGTGCCAGTTTCAAATTGTTCAATGGCAACAGTTCTTGTACCAGGTGCAGCAGCATAGGTAAAATCTACAGGACTGTAAACTCCCCCTTTACCAACTGGGTAAGTAGTAGTAGCGGTAGTAGTTAAAACTCGTGCTAACTTACCATTAACATAACTATTAGAAGAAGCATTAACAATGCTACCTCCTGAAGCAACAGTCATAGTATTGGCAGCTGTATTAACCAACCCATCGGTTAAATCTAAAGTAGTTGCGGTTGCATTGCCAATCAGCGTAACTCCTGTATTGCTATTATTAATTTTCAACGTTCTATACGTTGTTCCTAAAGCAGTTTGTGGTACTGAACCTAAATATTCTACTACAGCAGCTGAACCATTTAAGTTTACGGTGCTAATTCCTACTAGTGATAAACTAAAAGGTGTTGCATTTGCTAGGTTTAATACTCCTGCTTGAGCACCTGTAGCCATCGAGAATGTAGAGGTGTTATTCGCATGTTGATTCGTAATAACAACTGCACCATCAAGGTTAATTGTTCCACTTGCATGGTTAAACACAGCGTTACTTCGTCTATTTCCATTACCACGATAACTATTAAGATCAATATCGTTAGCAATTGTAAAATCAGCTATTGTTGAAGTTAAAGTCGTAGTATACGCTGAACTTCCGCTATTAATATCCCCAGGCAAAGTTCCTACATTAACAGCACCCGCATTAATAGTACCCGTTCCTGTAACAGTACTTGCTACAGAATTACCACCAGTATTAGTGTTAACAGTAATAACATCAGTAACGGTTAGTACTCTAGGGCTAGGAACAGAAAGTGTTGCGCCCGTTCTTGTAAAAGTAAAATCATCTCCAACAATAGCATTCGTATTTACAGATAAAGTACCTCCTGTTTTTCCTATTGTTACATCATCAAAAGTTGTTTCAGTAGTTCCTGCAATGGCTTGTGCTCCTGTACCGTTAAAATTAACTGTTGAACTTGTTGCGTTAAACATACCATTGTTTGTCAAGTTTCCAGCAATATTAATAGTTCTACCTGTAGCAGTAGCCGTTGTAGTTCCTGTAGTATTAGTAATTGTTAAATTACCATAGTTTACCGGAACACTACTATCAGTGCTTCCACCACTTCTACTATTTGAAATAAGAGCAGGTATATTTTGAAGAACTGAACCGTTGAAATTTATGGTTGATGATGTATCAAAATCGAAATCTACATGATCAGATTCCAAATCAACCTCACTACTAATCGTTATAGGATTTGGACCTCCCGATAAGTTTACAGTTGCTCCGTTATCTACATCAAAAGTAATAATTCTACTTCCACCGTCACCATCTCCTGTTTGAATCATTGCTATTTTACTAGCTGTTAAAACGCAGGGTGGATTGATCCATAATTCAGGTCTATTAGCTTCTCCGTCACCTTCATCATTATTATACATAGTGATATCTCCTAATACATTTAATACAGCAATATCTATTACTAGCGTATTATCAGAACCATCATCATTGTTTAAAACTGTTGAAAGACCAATATTTAAATAACCTGTATTTAAAGTTCCTAATCCTAAAATTTCAGCAGAGGTATCAATATCATCATTATAACTATTTAAGGTAACCGCTCCACTAACTGTGAGTATTACCCCAGCATTTACAATTAATTTAGAGTCTTCTGCTATAAAATTAATTGAGGCACAAGTAGCACTTGCAGCAACAGTAATATCGTTTTCTTCATCAATTCTTACTATATCAAATATATAAGGTTGTCCTGATGGTGACCAAGTCCCCGAAGCACTCCACAAACCACTAGCGACTGAGGTTTTAATACCTGCTGCAACTGTTATGGGAGCACTTGTATTAGCTGTAATTACTCCATTTGTAACATTAGTAGCGGTTATTGTTGGCGAACCTGGTGTTCTCAAGGTAATAGTAAAAGTTCTAGTTCCAGAGGCTAAATTAGCATTTGTAGGTACTATAGCAGCTCCATCAGTAGAAGTAATGCTTATTTCATTTGTTGGAGCTGTAGTCACTACGTTCCAAAAAGCATCTACTGCACGAACAGTTACTGTAAATGGAGTTGTTGTATTTTGAGCGGTCGGTGTTCCTGTTTTTCCGCTTGGTGTTCCAGGTGCGGCAGTTTCGCCTGGTAATAATAATTGCATTCTTACAAATGGACCAGCAGTTATTACTCCTGTCGCAGAACCATTGACTAAGCTATAATTTATTGCTAAACCTCCGTTTGTTCCATTTGCTAATGTATAAGTTACTACAACCCCTGGATAAGAACCTACATTTGCACTACTATAATTAGCTGCAGTCGCCGTAGCCGTAACGGTTTCTGTTCCTATAAAACCTGAAAGGGCACCCAAGGTAACTGCTCCAGCGGTTGTTGTTCCGTCATAAGGTTTTGAAGTAATAGTTGGTAATCCAATGGTTAAGGCTTTGGCAGTTATTGCTCCTGTCGCTGAACTATTTGCCAAACTGTAATTACTTGCTAGTCCTCCATTAGCTCCATTAGCTAAAGTATATGTAACGACTGTTCCTGGATAAGATCCTACGTTTGCGCTACTATAATTAGCTGCAGTCGCCGTAGCCGTAACGGTTTGTGTTCCTATAAAACCTGAAAGTGTACCTAAAGAAACTACTCCTGCAGTTGTTGTTGCGTCATAAGCTTTTGAAGCAATGGTTGGAGTTCCAATGGTTAATACTTTAGCTGTTATTGCACCTATAGCCGAACCATTAGCCAAACTATAATTTGTTGCTAAACCTCCGTTTGTTCCATTTGCTAAAGTATATGTAACGACTGTTCCTGGATAAGACCCTACGTTTGCACTACTATAATTAGCTGCAGTCGCCGTTGCAGTAACGGTTTGTGATCCTATAAAACCTGAAAGTGTACCCAAAGTAACTGCTCCTGGGGTTGTTGTTGCGTCATAAGCTTTTGAAGCTATGGTTGGAGTTCCAATGGTTAATACTTTAGCTGTTATTGTACCTGTAACCGAACCATTAGCCAAACTATAATTACTTGCTAATCCTCCATTAAGACCATTCGCAAGTGTATACGCAACGACTGTTCCTGGATAAGAGCCTACGTTTGCACTGCTGTAATTGGCTGCAGTTGCTGTAGCTGTAACTGTTTCCGTTCCTATAAAACCTGAAAGTGCACCCAAAGTAACTGCTCCAGCGTTTGTTGTTGCGTCATAAGCTTTAGAAGCAATAGTTGGAGCACCTATCGTTAAAGTTTTTGCTCCAACAATGATATTTCCTAATGTGTAAGTAATAGTGTAATTGGCGGCGGTAAATGTACCACCAGTTGCAAGTGAAGGAGTAACTGTAGCATAAGAGCCAACAGCAGCAGTAGCCACTAAACCTGTTCCGTATGTTATGGTGACACTTCCTACAGTTTCTGAATTTTGAATACCTGAAAGCGTGAATGTAGTTTGTCCAGCACCTGGAGAACTAATAGCCGTTCCGTAGGTTTTATTTACATTGTTAGCTGTAATAGTAAGAGGGGCAGCAGAAATAGTAAAAGAGCTACTAGTTATTGGTGTTAAACCTGAAGCACTTGCCGTTATTGTTTTCGCACCTATTGTTGTTGTTTCAAGGTTAGAAAAGCTAACAGTTCCGTTGCCTCCTGCAGTTCCAATATTTAAAGAAGTTGTACCAGAAACAGAACCAGTACCAGATGCAATAGCCATAGTAACATTTAAGGTTGCTAAATTTCCTGAAGTTCTTAATGTAGGATTATTATATTGATCCTGAAGAATAACGACTGGATTTAATGAAGTACCATAGGTTGCACTGGAAGGTTGAGTCAAGAACGCTAATTTAGTTGCATTACCAGCAACCTCAGTAAGTGTTCCAAAATTGGTGGAACTATTCGTAACTCCACTCATAGATGAAGTACCTGTTTTGGTTAAATTACCTGAAGCTAAAGGTGATCCTGCTGTTGGTCTAACACGAATATTTTGCCAAGTTAAGCTACAAGTTACTCCATTACTAGATGCTGCAGTTACTGTAAATGTAATTTGAGTAGCAGTCCTGCTGGTTATGGCATAGGTTCCTTCACCATCATTAATATTTCTATTATTATTAC
The DNA here is from genome assembly GCA_947457255.1 of Flavobacteriaceae bacterium. Classification (GTDB taxonomy): domain Bacteria; phylum Bacteroidota; class Bacteroidia; order Flavobacteriales; family Flavobacteriaceae; genus Flavobacterium. Next base: position 28,377 of record CANGUZ010000022.1, on the reverse strand, counting down.
CCCCACCGCCAATTCTAGTCACTACGACTGTAGGCGCAGTTCCTCCTGTATCAAATATGAAACCTGTTGGAACATTAAGGATTATAGTACCAGTACCCACATTACCATTTGAGGCCTCAGAATAGACTGGACCTGTTAAAGTTGTGAAAGTACTTGAACCAAAAGTATCAGCAGATATAGCCGAACCTCCTGTAGCTGTAGTTATGGTTTGCCCAAAAGTATTACCCATAAAAAACAAACTCAACAGCAATAAAGCCAACAAGGATGAGTTTTTTAAAGGCTCTGTCTTTAAATTGATTTTCGAAAAGCCAACTTCATTAATAGGAATTAACGAAAGATTTGTTGTTTTATAATTAAAAAATCCAGTTGATATTTGCTCTACCGTGAAGAGCTTAGTTTTAAAAAAGGTAAATAAAGCATTTACAATTTTAGTTTGTAATGGTGTTTCCATACTATTTAATTTAAACATTTTTAAAAAAAATTGAGCACTTTATAAAGTAACTCCTACTTTTTCAGGCTATTAGGTTTTGTTTTGTGATATTTGGGAATTATGTAGCAAAGTAAAGAGCAGTTTAAAAAAATTAAAAATAATTCTGTTATATAACCTAGAAAATCGTTTAATAACACATTATGATTCTTTCGTCATAAAATAAATGTATTTCATCTATACATATTAGCATTTCAACGATATGACATTTCAACGAATAAATTAAAATTATTGTATCTGTAAGAATAAACGCATTTTAATAGTTTATTAATTATAATAATAAACTTACATTACGAATTTTTTAATAAAAATAGATTTAGGAGTGCGTTTAGTGGAAGTCAATTATTAAAAATATAAATAAACAATTGTTAAAATGAAATGATACTGAAAGACGCAAATGGGTAAAGATTGAAAGATTATTAAAAGATAATTAAAAGATAATTGCAAAATAATCTGTGGGAATCTGAAACGTCTTTGGTGAAATTTTAATTAGGGGTATTTAGTGGAAATACCTATAAGATAATTAAGCTTTAAATTGTTCGTAATAAACCTTAAATCTTAATGGTTTAAATGTTTGTAAACTATTTTAAATGTTTTTAATGCTGAAGAAATTCAATATCTATTGTTCTTATTTCGAAAAAAAAGCCTTACAAATTGTAAAGCTTTTTTAAATACCTAATTATTTCTATATCTTATAAACTATAGATAAACGATTCTAAAGGTGCAATGCTAATTTGTACTATACCCTCACCATTTACCACTTGAAGTTTTGTGGTGCTTTTACCGTATAATTGATCTTTAATTGAATATATACCATCTTTTACTTTCCATGATTTAATAACATCTGCAGGGATTTTTAAATCAAAATTACTGGTATGCTCCGTTGAAAAATTAGTAATTACAATAAGTTTTTGAGTATCAGACCAGCGTACATAAGAATAAACTTCAGGATAATACCCTTCAGTAGCATAACGATTCAAACCATGAATTTCTTGATATTTACCCATTAAAGCAGAACTGTTAATGGTAAAATTTAACAATCGCTTGTAAAAATCACGCAAGTCTTTTTCGGATTGCGATAATTGCCCGCCATCAAATTTACCTCCATTCATCCATCGTTGGTGACTGGGAACGCCTACATAATCAAAAATTGATGTTCTAGAATGGGTTCCAAAACCTCCATTTTCGTTTCCTGCCTCGCCTACTTCTTGTCCAAAATAAATCATTGTAGGCGAAGTACTTATCGTAGCCGAAAGCACCATTAATGGTTTTCCTTTTTCAGGTGAACCTGCAAATTCTGGACTTGCCAAACGCTGTTCATCATGATTGTCAAGAAAATGTAACATGTGATGCTCAATATCAGCCATGCTATTTTGAATATCAGTTATCGGATCGGTGTTGCTTTTTCTTTGAATAATTTCTTTCAATTTATCATACAAAGCCACTTTATCATACAAATAATCCATTTTACCTAAACGAATGTAGTTTCTGTACTCGTTTGGATTATAGACTTCGGCGATTAAAAAAGCATTTGGATTTTTCATTTTTACAGCCGAATTCATGTAGCTCCAAAATTCATAAGGCACCATTTCGGCCATATCATAACGAAAACCATCAACTCCTTTTGATGTCCAATACAAAGCGATATCTCTAAACTTAATCCATGAATTTGGCACATCTTTGCCTTTCCAAAAAGCAAAATGCTCTTTATATGATTTTTTGTCATAACCCCCAGGAAGTTCAGGAAAATCTTTAGAACCATCGGGACGAACACCGTAATTGATTTTTACCGTTTCATACCAATCATTTATATCTGGTTTTGCCAATCTAGAACCATTACCTGTCCACTTAGCTGGATTTTCGTTAAATTTTCCGTCAATTAATGGATTTACTTCTCCGTTTAAAGGTTTATAAGAATCAGAAGTTGGCACCTGAAAAGCCTGACCAGGAATGTAATAGAAATTGTTATTTCTATCGTACTCTACCAAAGTGTTGTCATCGGCTCCAAAATCTCGAACGCCTTTCGGATTCGATTTTCCTTCATATTTGCGCGCAATATGATTCGGAACGATATCAATAAGGACTTTTAAACCGTTTTTATGCGTTCGTGCTATTAAAGCTTCAAATTCTTCGAGACGTTTAGCAGGATTTACTGCCATATCTGGATTTACATTGTAATAATCTTTTACAGCATAAGGAGAACCTGCTCGTCCTTTTACTACCTCTGGATCATCATTTGAAATTCCGATAGCCGTGTAATCATTTACCAAAGCATGGTGAGGAACTCCTGTATACCAAATATGTGTAACACCTAATTTTTTTATTTCTGTTAATGCTTTATCCGTAAAATCATTAAACTTTCCTATTCCGTTTTCTGCAATGGTTCCCCAAGGTTTATTTGTGGTATTTTTATTACCAAACAATCTTGTAAAAACCTGATAAACTACTGCTTTTTTCTCTACAACTACTTCTTTTTTATTGGTAACCATACTTTTTTTTCTTTTATTTTGAGCATTCGCCGTTAGCGTAAAACCTATTAATGCAATTAGAATTAATTTTTTCATGTTGTCCTTAATTTTAGAAAGTCTACTTCACAAATATAAAAAAATACCATTAGTTTGTATCTACAAATAAAATATTCTTAATAACGATAATCGTTGTTGGCTTTTTCATAAATTTGGCAAAAAAATAATCCCTTTGAAAAACATTCATTTCTTTCTATTTTTCATTTATTTATTGTTAGGATTTCAGTCGCTTTTAGCTCAAGCTCCAAACAAAATTGTAATTGAGTACTCTGATTTTGCTGATGTGAATCAAACTGAAATCCCTGATGCTTTACTACTTTCAGGAAATGTTCGTATCAATCATGACGGAGCAATTTTGACCTGTAATAAAGCCTATTATTTTCAGAAAGAAAACTACGTAAAAGCGTTTGGAAATGTACAAATTGTGCAAGGCGATACCTTATTTATGAGTAGCAAATATGCTGAATATAGCGGAAATGTCAAGCAAGCGTATGCAACAGGAAATGTGTTGATGCGTTCGCCTGAAATGACTTTAGCAACTGATACTTTAAACTTTGACAGAACGAAACAGCAAGCCTATTATAATACCAACGGGACTATTACCAATAAAGATAATGTTTTAAAAAGTAAATCGGGACGGTATTATGCTGCTGAAAAAAAGTTTCAATTTCTAACCGCAGTAACTATTAAAAATCCGAAATACGTAGTGAAATCTAACCATTTAGATTATTACAACACTTCTGGTCACTCCTACTTGTTTGGTCCATCGACCATTACTAGCGAACAAAATTTTATTTATACAGAGAAAGGGTTTTATGATAGTAAGAAAAATATAGGTCATTTTCTTCGTAAATCGTATATTAAATACAAAGACCGTTTGATAGAAGGAGACAGTTTATATTATAATAGAATTAAAGATTTTGCTTCGGCAACTAATAATGTAAAGATTACCGATACTATAAATAAAGGTATCATTAAAGGACATTATGCCGAAATTTACAAACAAAAAGATTCGATGTTTGTAACCAAAAGAGCGGTTGCAATTAATCTAGTCGAAAATGATTCTGTTTATATTCATGGAAAAAGACTCTTAATTACAGGCAAACCTGAAAATAGAATTGTTAGAGCTTTTGACAACGCCCGCATTTTTAAAAAAGACATGAGCGGCAAATGTGATTCGATACATTCTAATCAGAAAACAAAACTCACGCAACTCATTGGGAAGCCTATTCTTTGGAATTTTGATAACCAAATGACAGGCGATGTCATGCACCTAATAGGTAATGATACGACTCAAAAACTAGATTCGCTAAAAGTGTTGAACAATGCTTTTCTGGTCTCGAAAGATACTTTAGGCACGGGGTACAATCAAGTAAAAGGACAAAATCTATTTGGAAAATTTAAAGATAATAAACTCTACGAAGTGGATATTATAAAGAATACCGAAGTGATTTATTACCTCAGAAACGATGCTCATGAACTTATTGGAATTAATAAAAATGTGAGTAGTAAAATTAATTTGACTTTAGATGGCAACACAATAGATACCATGACTTTCTATACTAATGTAGATGGCGACATTTATCCTGAAAAAGACTTACCCGAAAATGCGAGGAAACTTAGGGGATTTATTTACCGGGGTGATGAACGTTTACTCACCAAAGATGATATTTTTCCTCCCGAAGAAAACGAACTCAACGAAAAAATCATAAAGCAAAGTGAAGCTGAAATGAAAAAAGAAAATGTTCCTATGAAAATTCGGAAAGAAACGTTGGATTATGACAAGAAAAATCCGGCTGCTAAACCAATAGTAAAATAAATGCTAATTTCAATGGCAATATCAATAGCAATCAACAATTAAAAAGGTGAATCCTGACTTCCTTAAATACCAAGCACAAACGTCTCCCTATCCTTTAGGAATGGAAATTTCGCATGCGCTGGGTTCTTACATTTATGATACCAATAACAAAAAGTATTTAGATTTTGTAGCTGGGGTATCGGCAATTGCGCTTGGTCATCAAAACAAAAGAGTTAATGATGCCATCAAAAACCAATTGGATAGATATTCGCACGTCATGGTTTATGGCGAATATTCACAAAGTCCAGCGGTGGAATATTGCAAGTTATTGGCTTCACTCCTACCCAAACCCTTAGAAAAAACCTATTTAGTAAATTCAGGAACTGAAGCTACCGAAGGCGCTTTAAAACTCGCTCGAAGAGTAACTGGTAGAAGCCAACTTATTTCTTGCCATAATGCCTATCACGGCAATACAATGGGATCGTTGAGCGTCATGGGATTTGAAGAACGCAAGCAAATTTTTCGTCCACTAATTCCAGATGTCGATTTTATAACTTTTAATAACGAAGCTGACATTCAAAAAATAACCACTAAAACTGCAGGAATTATCCTTGAAAGCATTCAAGGTGGTGCAGGATTTATTCAACCTGAAAATGATTTTTTAATAAAAATAAGAAATCGTTGCGACGAAGTGGGTGCTTTATTGCTTATTGACGAAATACAACCTGGGTTTGGAAGAACCGGAAAATTATTCGGATTTCAAAACTATAATGTAGTTCCAGATGTGGTTATTTTAGGAAAAGGTATGGGTGGCGGAATGCCTGTAGGCGCTTTTGTTGCATCGACAGCGCATATGGATTTACTAAGCCATGACCCTAAACTAGGACATATTACCACTTTTGGCGGACACCCTGTCATAGCGGCTGCTTGTTTAGCGACATTGCAGGAAATTACCGAAACTAACTTAATGCAAGAAGCTTTAGAAAAAGAAAAACTATTCCGCTCTCTTTTGGTACATCCTTTGATAGAAGAAATAAGAGGAAAAGGATTAATGTTGGCCGCAATGACTAAAAATCCTGAAATAACCAATCAAGTCATTTTTAAATGCCAAGACAAAGGATTGATTTTATTTTGGTTGCTTTTTGAAGGTTGCGCCATTAGAATTACACCGCCATTAACCATTTCTGACGATGAAATTCGTGAAGGTTGTGCCATAATTCTAGAAGCAATGAATGAAATTTTGATTCAAGATTTTTGATTTCAGAATTTATTATTCCTATTGTCATTGAAATTGAAACTTTGTTAATTAAATTGTTCACAACAATTCTAAATTTTCCTCGCATCAAGAAGTACGTTGCCTAATTTTATTTAGGATAATTTTAAAGAAAAAGATATGCAATTAAGCGACGAAGACGAAGACGACTACAACTTATCCTTATCAAAATTTGAATCGATGTTGAAAACCAACAAAGTCCTCTTTTTTGATTCTGAGGAATTTGAAGATATTATTCTTCATTACCTCGATATGGGTAAATCTTCTTTAGCAAAAAAAGCATTAAAATTAGCGTTAGAACAACATCCCAAATCAACTGGTTTAAAACTAGTCCAAGTAGAAATGTTGGTTTATGATGACAAACTAGATCAAGCTGAAAAATTACTCAATGAGTTATTTGCAATCGAACCTAACAACGAAGAAATTTACATTCAAAAAGCCAATATTTATTCTAAAAGAGACAATCACGAAAAAGCGGTAGAATTATTAAAAACAGCTTTAAAATACACCGACGATTTTGCAGATGTTTACAATTTGATAGGAATGGAATATCTCTTTATGGATAATCTCGAAATGGCCAAAGAAAGCTTTATCAAATGTTTAGAAGAAGATGTAGAAGACCAAACTGCCTTATATAATGTTGTTTATTGTTTTGAGTTTTTAGACCAAAACGAATTGGCTATCGAGTACTTGAAAAAGTATATCGATAAAAATCCATACAGTGAAATTGCTTGGCATCAAATGGGACGATTGAATTATGGTTTAAAAAAATACAATGAAGCTTTAGTTGCATTTGATTATGCGACCCTTATTGATGATGAATTTCTAGGTGCTTTTATGGAAAAAGCAAAAGCTTTAGAAAGACTTAAAAAATATAAAGAAGCTATAGAAAGTTATAACCGAACGATAGAATTAGACGACCCAACCTCTTACGCCCTACTTAGAATTGGAAAATGCTATGAAAAGTTAGGAAATAAAGTTTTAGCCTTAAAATTTTTCAACAAAACGGTTCATGAAGATCCTTTATTAGACAAAGGTTGGATTGCGATTACTGATTTTTATGTTCGTCAAAAAAACTTTCAAAAAGCCTTACACTATGTAAATAAAGCGTTGAGCATTGATAACGAAAATCGATTTTATTGGAAACGATACGCTACCATCAACAAAGAAATGAACCTTTTTGAAGAGGCAGAATTCGGCTATAGAAAAGCAGTAGAGCACGGAGATTACCAATTAGATACTTGGTTGTTTTGGGTTGATATTTTACAATTTCAAGGTGAATTTGAAAGCGCTATTCAAACTTTATTACAAGCATCCGAATATTTTCCTGAAGAGTATGAAGTAGAATATCGTTTGGCGGGATTGTATTTTATGTTACTTGACGATAAAAAAGGAAAATTTCATTTAAGCAACGGTTTACGTTTAAATTATAAAAATAATACTATTATAAAAGAATTATTTCCGGTCGTTTGGGATAGAAAAATGGTGCAAAATGCCATAAATAAAAATAAAAAATAAAATAACTTAATGTCACGCAAACAATTCGGATTAGTCGGAAAAAATATCAGTTATTCCTTTTCAAAAAATTATTTTACTGAGCGCTTTCAAAAAGACAATACTCTAGATTGTACTTACGAAAATTTTGACATTCAAGACATTGCTGATTTTCCCAAAATCATCAAAAACAATCCCAATTTAGTTGGATTAAATGTCACCATACCTTACAAAGAAACCGTAATTCCTTTTCTAAATGGATTATCCGAAACAGCAGCAAAAATTGGTGCAGTAAACGTAATTAAAATTACAAAAGAAGGCGAATTAACTGGACACAATTCAGATAGTTATGGTTTTAAAAAAGCATTAGAACCTTTATTGCAACCCCATCATAAAAAAGCATTAATTCTAGGAACTGGTGGCGCCTCTAAAGCGGTTGCCTTTGCCTTAGAAGAATTGGGGATTTCATCTACATTTGTTTCTAGAAAAGCATCTGAAAGAGGTATTAATTATGAACAAATATATGCCTCAACCTTTGATGATTATCATATTATAATAAATAGCACACCTTTGGGAACAAGTCCAAATACTGATGTTTTTCCTTCAATTCCTTATGAGTATTTTACCCCAAAACATATTGCTTTCGATTTAATTTATAATCCTGCGGAAACCCAATTCCTAAAAAAAGCGAAAGCAAATGGTGCTGTAATAAAAAATGGGCTAGAAATGCTTGTCAATCAGGCAGAAAAAGCTTGGGAAATTTGGAATGAATTTTAAAATATTCCTACTTTAATTTATTACAAATTCTTTACATCATTTGATTATTTCTAGTTTAGGAATATAAAAACAACTTTAAATCCTTGTAGTAATATGCTCTAAATGTTTTTAATTAAAGGTTTTACTTTGAATTTTAGTACATCTTTACTACCTTTCGCCTTCAAAAAATAAAAACCTTATACATTTTATAAAATGTTAGAAGAAAAGACTGATAACCTGCTTGAGGCAGACGGAAACGAGAATAGTACTTCACCAGCTGTAGTGCAAACTGAAAATCAAGAAAGCGAAATTGTTCTTGCAATATCGGAATCAATACCAGATACCGAAGTGGAAGCTCCTTTAGTAGCTGAAGCTGAACAAGAGTCAGTTACAGAAATAGAAGATTTAGTAGGAGAAGAAATTACTACTGAACCAATTACAGTTACATCTGAATCTGAAATAAATACTGCAACTGAGCAAAGTAACGACCATGTTATTTCTGCTATTGCGAATGTAAATGCTGCCGAAAGCGAAGATGAAACGGTTCGTCATGAAATTCCGATGCAAGATTACGAAACATTATCTATGGAGGATCAAATAGCTGAACTTGAAAGCCTTGTTGGTAACGAAAAAGTGATGGCTGTGAAAGATCATGTGGAAGAAATTAAAAAAGCATTCTTAGCGAAGTACCATCATTTTATTGAAGAGAAGAAAGACGAGTTTCATGCAGAAAACCCTGATTCTTCGGAAGATTTTCACTATCATTTTCCATTAAAAGTAAAGTTTGATCAACTGTATACGCAATACAGAGATAGAAAAAATACCCATTTTAAAAGCCTTCAAAACAATCTAAAATCGAATTTAGAAATTCGTTTAGCCATTGTTGAAGAATTAAGAAACCTCATCAATCCTCAAGAAAACATCAAGGATACCTTGAAACATTTCAATGAATTGAGAGACCGATGGAAAAATGCAGGTCCAATTCCTAAAGATAAATACAATCATGTATGGAATAATTACCATTTTCATGTTGAGAATTTTTATGATTATTTACACTTAGATAGAGAAGCTCGTGATATTGATTTTAAACACAATTTAGACCAAAAACTAAAAATTATTGCTCGAGTTGAAGAGTTGGTAAACGAAGCTGATATCAACAAAGCCTTCAGAGAATTACAAGATTTACACAAAATTTGGAAGGAAGATATTGGTCCTGTTTCTAGAGATCACCGGGAGGAAGTTTGGAATAAATTTAGTGATTTGACCAAACAAATGCACGACAAGAGAGAAGAACTATTTGAAAAATTAAGAGGCACTGAGCTCGAAAACTTAGCTACTAAAAAAGATATTATTGCTAAAATTGAAGCCTTTGCTCAAGAAAAAGTAAATTCTCATGCAGCTTGGATAGGTCAGGTAGAAAAAGTAGAAGGGTTGCGAAATGAGTTCTTTATTGCGGGGAAAGTCCCTAGCGAAGTAAACGAAGCTACTTGGGCTAGTTTTAAAAATGCAGTAAGAAGTTTTAATGTTTTAAAAAACTCCTTTTACAAAGACATTAAAAAAGACCAAAACGACAACTTAACAAAAAAACAATTGTTAGTTGCTAAAGCTAAAGAGCTTCAAGACAGTTCAGATTTTGAGACCACAACTCCAATCATGAAACAGATTCAAGAAGATTGGAAACAAATTGGCCACGTTCCTAGAAAATACTCTGATAAATTATGGGCAGAATTTAGAGGAGCTTGTAATGGTTATTTCGAAAAATTAAAAGAACAAAAATCAGAGGAAAATGCAGTTGAAGTTGAGGCATTTGAAAAAAAGAAAAACTATCTTGAGACTATTAAATCTTTCGAATTAATTGGAGAGCACAAAACTGACTTAGAAGCTATTAAGTTACATATAGAAACTTGGAAAGGTTTTGGCAGAGTCCCTTTTCAAAGAAGACATATAGAAGGAAAATTTAATAAAATTTTAGATGTCTTGTTCGAAAAATTAAGTTTGAGTAAGAAAGATACTGATATGATGCGTTTTTCCAATAGAATGGAGCATCTTGCTGAAAATAATGACACTAGAAAATTAGACAATGAGAAGATTTTTTTAATGCGAAAAATTGAGGAAGTTCAGAATGAAATTTTTCAACTAGAAAACAACATCCAGTTTTTTACTAATACTAGAAATGCAAAAAAAGAAAATTCAATAGTTTTAGAGGTTCGTAAAAACATCGCTATACATAAAGAAAGCCTTGAAGTATGGAAAGAAAAACTAAAACAATTAAGAAATTTAAAACAAGAATAATTTTTTATTACTTCATCAAAAGCCTTAAGCTAATTTAGTTTGAGGCTTTTTTTTTAGATATGACAATTATCATTTTTAAGTATTAAATGTAAACTTACTTTTGGATACTGAAAAATAGTATCATGAAAAAATCATTGCTTCAAAAGTATAATGTTCCAGGTCCAAGATATACTAGTTATCCAACTGTTCCGTACTGGAATGAAAACGATTTTAGTTATGAAAATTGGATAGATACTTTAAAAAAATCTTTTTCAGAAAGCAATGATTCAGAAGGCATTAGTCTGTACATTCACCTGCCATTTTGCGAAAGTTTATGCACCTTTTGCGGATGCAACAAACGAATTACTAAAAATCATAGCGTCGAGCATCCTTATATAGAAGCGGTCTTGAAAGAATGGGCATTGTATTGCAAAATACTCGGTAAAAAACCAACCGTAAAAGAGATTCATTTAGGTGGTGGCACTCCTACTTTTTTTTCCTCTAAAAACTTAGAAGATTTAATAAACGGAATTTTTAGTCATGCTACTAAAGCTAAAAATCATGAATTTAGTTTTGAAGGCCATCCCAACAATACCAAACGAGAACATTTACAAAAATTATACGATTTAGGCTTTCGTAGAGTGAGTTTTGGAGTTCAAGATTATTCTGAAAAAGTGCAAAAAGCCATTCATAGGGAGCAACCTTTTCATAATGTAGCAAAAGTCACTTTTTGGGCGAAGGAAATTGGTTATACTTCTATTGGTCACGATATTATTTTTGGTTTGCCTTTTCAAAAACTAGAAGATGTAATAGATACTATCGAAAAAACAAATTCATTGCAACCTGATCGATTGGCCTTTTACAGCTATGCTCATGTGCCATGGATAAAAGGAAATGGGCAACGCGGTTTTAGAGATGAAGATGTTCCTAAAGACGATATAAAAAGACAACTGTATGAAGTAGGCAAGCATTTGTTGTATGAAAATAATTATCATGAAATAGGAATGGATCATTTCGCTTTGAAAACAGACAGCATGTTTAAGTCATTTGAAAACAAACAATTGCACAGAAATTTTATGGGATACAGCTCTTCTAAAACACAATTAATGATAGGTTTAGGTGTATCTGCTATTAGCGATAGTTGGTACAGTTTTGCTCAAAACGTAAAAAGTCTGGAAGATTATTATCAAATGCTTGAATGGGATAAATTACCTGTTTTTAGAGGTCATTTATTAACTGATGAAGATTTAATTATAAGAAAACACATTCTTAATTTGATGTGCCAATTTGAAACTTCTTGGGCCGATAAAGCGAATTATTTTAATGAAATACCTGAAGTCATTATGCAATTGAAAGAGCTAGAAAAAGACGGATTGGTAACTATTTTAAGTAATGGAGTTCAAATTACCGAAGCTGGAAAACCTTTTGTTCGCAACATTTGCATGGCTTTTGATTTGCTTTTAAAACGAAAAGCACCAGAAACACAATTGTTCTCAATGACTGTTTAATTAATGACAATTAGGGTGTGCTTGAATAAATAAACTTAAATTTCCTGGAGAAACATAAGGAATATCAAGTCCTAAACCTCGAAGAATAAATAAAATTCCGATACATACAGCAGCATAAGGAATGATTTTCTGAATTTTATTTCGAATGGAAAGCGTTAAAAAGGAGTTGAGATACACCACACTACTCATTAAAGGAACAGTACCCAATCCAAACAAAGCCATATACAAAACTCCAAAACTGATACTCTGCATCGCAATGGCGCCAAACAAGGCAACATAAACCATTCCGCAAGGTAAAAATCCGTTTAATAATCCTATAGTAAATAGCGATTTGTAACTTTTGTTCTTAAACTGATTTCCTAAAGCAATTTTTACTTTTGATATTAATTTGAAAATTGGTTTTGAAAAATTATAGTTGGCGAAAACTTTTTCAGGTGTTAAAACTATCAAAATCATCGCAATACCAATAAAAATAGAGAGTTGTTGTTGAATTCCAGCTATAAACAACCCCTGTCCGAGCATTCCAAAAACAAATCCAATACTTGCATAAGCGGTTAATCTGCCCAAATGATACGTAATAATTTGAGTGGTTTTCTTAGCAGGATTAGTTCTATCAACAGGAAGCATCATAGCAATTGGTCCACACATTCCTATGCAGTGCAAACTACTTATTAAACCAAAGATAAAAGCTGAATAAAGCATTTTTATAGATGATAGACGGTTAGATAATAGACTAATGATTATGCAGTTAGAAGATTTATTTTAGCTTAAAAATTTTTCTTGACTCTATTCTCTTTGTCTTTTTTATTTAATTTATATATACTATTTCTTTACTAAGATATGATTTTCCTTCATATTGCCATTCCATATTAATATCCCAACGACCGCCTAACAAACTTGTTTTAGGTATGAGCAAAGTTGGATTAGTTAACGAAATAGGAATTTCGAAATCTAATTTTTTGTTAGACGGTCTGTAAAGGGATACTTTACCTTTGATATTTTTTGGCACAAATTGATTTGGAAAATTAATGCTTACTCCTTGAGCATTATTTACTATTGATGGTTTGTACTTTAAATCGGCTGCGTTTTGAATACGAATCATTTCGTCTCCAAATTTTGCATCGTGTTTATAGTATTCTTCAACTACCAAGTCATTTTCATATTTACTTTCTGTTTGTACTTTTATAATAAAATAAAAAATAAAACTTGCAAATAATACAAATGCTATAACTATCGATGTTCCCCAATTGATTTTCATTTTTATTTCTTTATTTAGTCAAAAGTCCGTGGACTTAAAAAACTTGTAGTTGTCGTTTCAATTTTTCTATCGCCATTATAAACCTCAATCTTCAGTTTTGTTTTATCACTTTCTAATAAAAATCTATTGATTTCAATAAATAATGTACCGCCAGTCATTCCTTGTTTTGGTATTTTTAAATCTTGCACGCCAACTACCTTCAAATTTCCTTTAATTCCATTTAGTTTAAAATGTACTTTATTAAAATCTTTATTTGTTTTATTGATAATTTTAAAGGTAAAAATATTACTAATAGCGTCGCCTTTATGTTCGTATAACTGACCCGGTAATCTTAAAATAACAGTTTCGACATCGTTTCTTAAAAATAATAATCCTGTTAAAACACCAACTAATATGAATAATACGGCAGTATACCCTTTCATTCTAGTGGTAAACTTGAATTTTGCTTTTTTCTCAATTTCATCTTCAGAAGCGTAACGAATAAGTCCTTTGGGTAAATTGACACTTTCCATTATTGTATCGCATTCATCAATACATGCGGTACAATTTATACATTCTAATTGAACTCCGTTTCTTATATCAATTCCTGTTGGACAAACGTGAACACATTGTTTGCAATCTATACAATCTCCTTTTCCAGTAGTAGCTCTATCTTCTTGTTTGTTGAATTTCGCTCTTCCTAATTCTTTTTCGCCACGAACAAAATCATAGGCAACATTAATCGATTTATTGTCTAAAAGTACTCCTTGTAATCTTCCGTATGGACAAGCAATAATGCAAACCTGCTCTCTAAACCAAACAAAAATAAAGTAAAAAACCCCTGTAAAAATAAGTAATGCTACCAAAGTACTGAAGTTGTTTTTTGGCCCTTCCTCAATCATTTTAAACAGCTCATCACTGCTTATTAAATAGGCTAAAAATATATTAGCTATAAAAAAAGATAGAATTAAAAATATGAACCACTTCAACCCTTTCTTTCTAATTTTTTCAGCATTCCATTCTTGTTTTGACAGTCTAATTTGTGCGCCACGATCCCCCTCAATCCAATATTCTATTCTTCTGAACACCATTTCTAGAAATATAGTTTGTGGACAAATCCAACCGCAAAATAATCGCCCAAAAATAACTGTAAAGAGAACAACAAAGACTACTCCAATAATCATGAAAAGAACGAAAAGATAAAAATCTTGTGGCCAAAACGGGAATCCGAATATATTAAATCTTCGTTCCAAAACATTAAACATCATAAACTGATTGCCATTAATTTTTACAAACGGATTGGCAACCAGAACTAGCAATAAAAAATAACTAACCCATTTTCGATAATTGTAAAATTTACCGCTTGGTTTTTTTGGAAAAATAAATTTCCTGTTTCCCTCTTCATCAATCGTTGCGATAGAATCTCTAAAAGATTCATCTGAATAATTAGACATTTTTTACTTATTTACTTGAGTGCTATCCGTTTTGGCAGTTGCAATAATATCAGTTTTTGCTGTGTTTGGGTCAATCCAAATTTCACCTTCTGCAACTTTTGGGTCTTTAGGGTTACTTCCTTGTAAAGAAATAACATAACTCGCTACTTTTTGCATTTCTGTAGGTTTCAATGTCCCTTTCCAAGAAATCATTCCTTTTCCATCTCTACCACCATGTTCAAGTGTATGGAAAATATTTTTTATTCCTCCACCTAAAATCCAATGATTATCTGTTAAGTTAGGTCCTATTTGTCCACCACCATCTGCTCTATGACATGCCACACAATTGTTATTAAAAATAGTTTTTCCTTCAGCTAAACTAGGTGCATCTGATAATAAAGTAACTGTTTCCTCATCCATCATATCAGGTGCGTTTTTCATATATTCTGCTACTTCAATTTTTGCTAGAGCCATTTCATTTTTGAGTTCCATTTCTTGATCTGGAGCTCCTAAAATTTCAAATCTAACGAGATAAATTACGGCAAATACTATGCATCCGTAGAACAAATAAACCCACCATGGTGGTAAAACGTTATCCAACTCTTTAATTCCATCATAATCATGGTCTAACAACAATTGTCCCTCACTTTCGATAGGTACAGTTCGTGTTAGTTTTTTCATTATATTTTTATACCAATCACTTTCTTTGAAACTTAAGCTATTTACGGCATCGACTTTTTGTTTTTGTTCTTCTGAAAGAATTTGATACATCACATTATCAATTGCGCTTACCGTAATCTCAATTGCTATCAAAAGAAAAAGGAACACTGCCAGAAATAAAGAAATCATAGGGAACTTTACAAAAGCAAAATCATCTCCAGAATCAACAAAATATTCCATAGCACCAACAACTGAAAGGAAAATTAAAGGTACTCGTATGTAGGAAGGGATTAATTTTTTCATTTTTTTAAATTTTTAAAGTCATATAGCAATTAACCATTATTTTTATCATTCAACGGAATGTTACTTATCTCCTCTATTTTCTCTTTCTTATAGGAAAAAACCCAAAATGCTAATCCTACAAAGAAGAAAAAAAAGATTAATAGTGAGAGTATGGGAAAAATGGCAACTCCATCGATAGTTTCCATATTGTGTTTTATTTGCTCGAACATAATAGCCTAGTTTTTAGAGTTATTTTTTACTTTTATATCAGTCCCTAACCTCTGAATATAAGCTATCATAGCTACAATTTCTCTTTCATTCATAGGTACAAATTGCTCTCCTTTTGCTTGTGCTTTTTTCTTGCTATTTTCATAACTTTTTACGAAATCGGGATCAGCTTTTAGATTCTCTTCTATTTTTAGAGCTTGTTTTCTCAAGTCATTAGCTCCATTTGCAATTTCGGCATCGGTATACGGTACACCAAGAGTTCGCATGGCTTTCATTTTCTTTTCTAACAAAGAAATATCCATAGCTTCATTGTCGTATAACCATTTATACCCTGGCATTATTGATCCCGAAGAGGTACTTTGTGGATCCCAAAAATGATTAAAATGCCAGCTGTCATTGTATTTTCCACCTTCTCTCAATAAATCGGGACCTGTTCGTTTGGAGCCCCAAAGGAATGGATGATCGTAAACAAACTCTCCTGCTTTTGCTTGTGGTCCGTAACGTTCTACTTCGCTTCTAAAAGGACGAACTGATTGTGAATGACAACCCACACAACCTTCACGAATGTATAAATCACGACCTTCTAATTCTAAAGGCGTATACGGTTTTACACTGGCAATAGTTGGAATATTTGATTTAACCATTATAGTTGGAACAATTTGAATAATTCCTCCAATTAAGATAGCAACAACAGCAAAAAGGGTCAACTGAATTGGTCTTCTTTCCAACCAAGAATGGTATTTCTCTCCTTTAATCCTACCTGCACTTATTTTAACTAATTCAGGAGCTTCTGCCAATTCATCTTCTACATTTGCATTAGCACGAACAGTCAGAATAATGTTATATACCAATACAAACATTCCTATTAAATACATGGTTCCACCAATAGCTCTCATCCAATACATTGGCATAATTTGAGTTACAGTTTCAAGAAAGTTTCCATAGGTTAAGGTTCCGTCTGGATTGAATTGTTTCCACATGGATGCTTGTGTAAAACCAGCAACATACATAGGTAATGTGTATATTATAATCCCTAAGGTTCCTATCCAAAAATGGAAATTGGCTAATTTAATAGAGTATAATTTTCCTTTTGTCATTCGAGGTATCAACCAATAAATCATACCAAATGCCATAAAACCGTTCCAAGCCAATGCACCAACGTGAACGTGAGCAATAATCCAATCGGTATAATGAGCTATAGCATTAAACTTTTTAAGCGATAACATTGGACCTTCAAGAGTTGCCATTCCGTAACCAGTTATTGCAACTACGAAGAATTTTAAAATTGGTTCTTCACGTACTTTATCCCAAGCTCCACGAAGTGTTAAGAGTCCGTTTATCATACCACCCCAAGAAGGTGCTATTAACATGATGGAGAATACAACCCCTAAGTTTTGTGCCCAAGTTGGTAAAGCAGAATATAGTAAATGGTGTGGTCCTGCCCAAATATAAATGAATATCAGAGACCAAAAATGCACTATAGATAGTCTGTAAGAATAAACAGGACGATTTGCCGCTTTAGGTATAAAGTAATACATTAAACCTAAAAACGGAGTGGTTAAGAAAAAAGCCACGGCATTATGACCGTACCACCATTGTACCAAGGCATCCTGTACACCCGCATAAATACTATAACTTTTTAAAGTTGAAACAGGCAATTCTAAACTATTAAAGATATGTAAAACAGCTACAGTAACAAAAGTGGCAATGTAAAACCAAATAGCGACATATAAGTGGCGCTCTCTTCTTTTCAAAATAGTTCCAATCATATTGATACCAAAAGCAACCCAAATTAAAGCGATGGCAATATCTATTGGCCACTCTAATTCGGCATATTCTTTTGATGTGCTATACCCTAACGGGAGAGAAACAGCTGCGGCAACAATAATTAGTTGCCAACCCCAAAAATTTAAATTACTCAAAAAGTCACTAAACATTCTGGCTTTAAGTAAACGTTGCAGGGAATAGTAAACTCCTGCAAACATGGCGTTACCTACAAAGGCAAAAATTACAGCATTTGTATGTAAAGGTCGCAATCTGCCAAAACTCAACCAGGAAATTCCGTCGGTAATATTTGGAAAAAGAAACATTATTGCTAATATAAGTCCTACTAGCATGCCTACTACACCAAAAACGATAGTGGCGTAAAGAAACTTCTTTACAATTTTGTTGTCATAATAAAATTGTTGGATTTCCATAAATTAAAAAGATTATTGGTTATTGATTTTTTGTTTTGATTTTTTATTTTGATTGGAATCTGACGTAGAATCAGTAATTTTTTTATCAATAAGCTCATCGTCAAAAAGCATACGAACAGAAGGCGTATAATCGTCATCATATTGTCCTGTCTTTATAGCAAAAATAAAAGCGATAAAAAAGCCAACGGCGACTACTATACTTATAGAAATTAATAAATAAATAACACCCATACCTAAAATTTGTTAGACAAAATTACTTTTAGAAATTTTTATAAAACATGATATTTGTCATGCTTATAGTTTTGTACTAAATTTAATCGGTTCTGGTCCTTAAAAGTTATACAATTCTAGTTTTTATTTGCATAATAATTACTCATCAATGTCACAAAACTTACAATGGTTATAGTGCTTAAAGGCATTATGATGGCAGCTACCAAGGGTGATAAATTTCCTGTAATGGCGAACGATAATCCAATAATGTTATATAATATAGAGAGCCCAAAACTCATTTTTATAATGGTTATTGCTTTTTTTGAATACTTCAAGAAATAGTTTAGTTTTTTAAATTCAGTCGCGTCAAGTATGGCATCGCAAGCGGGGGAAAAGACATTTACGTTTTCTGAAATGGAAACACCAATATTACTTTGTGCTAAAGCTCCAGCGTCGTTTAATCCATCTCCAACCATCATGACGTTTTTGCCCTCTTCTTGCAATTTTTTTATAAATTCTAATTTCTGTTCTGGCTTTTGATTAAAGATTAATTCTACTCCTTTTGGAAGCATTGCTTCTAAAGTACTTCGCTCCCCTTCATTATCACCAGAAACTATTTTTATTTGGTAATTTGTTTTTAAATTTCTAAAAAGTGAAACTAAACCCTCTCTGTATTGATTGTTAAAAACGTATTTTCCTATATAAACTTCATTAATCATTATATGTACTGTGGTTTGCTGAATACTATTTTCTTCTTGCATCCCTACAAAAGAAGCAGAACCTATTTTTATTAAATTGTTATCTATTGTTGCTTGGATTCCTTTACCCACAATCTCCTGATACCCTAAACAAGTTAATCGCTTTGCTTCAGGCAAAAAATCATATAACATTCTGCTTAACGGATGGTTTGAGGCTCTCAAGACATTTTTAATAGCTATGCAATTTTCTTCGGACAATGGTTTTCCTTCGTATGTAATATTCGATTTTTTATTGGTTGTAATTGTTCCCGTTTTATCAAAAACGATGGTATCTACTTTTGCTAATTGCTCAATAACAATGGCATTTTTAAGATAAAACTTTTGTTTTCCTAAAATTCGTAAAACATTCCCGAAAGTAAACGGAGCAGTCAATGCCAATGCGCAAGGACAAGCTACTATTAATACTGCTGTAAAAACATTAAAAGCAATATTGGCATCAATAAATATCCAATATCCAAAACCAGCAAAGGCAATTAGTAAAAGTATTGGAGTGAAATAGCGACTAATTTTATCTGTAATGGTTTTGTGGTGCTGTTCGACATTTTTTTGAAAAATAGCATTGCTCCACAACTGCGTTAAATAACTTTGTGATACCGAATGTAACACTTCCATTTCTATAACTTTACCAATTTGTTTTCCGCCAGCAAAAACTTTGTCTCCTGATTTTTTTGTTATTGGAATGGCTTCTCCCGTTACAAAACTATAGTCAATTTCCGTTTTTTCAGAAATTAATATCCCATCAACAGGTATGAGTTCTTGATTTCTAATTACTAATCGGTCGCCTTTTTGAATGTCATAAATCGGAACACTTTCCTCAGAATTATTGCTATTTATTTTAGTAATTGCAATCGGAAAATAAGATTTAAAATCTCTTTCAAAACTCAAGAAACTATAGGTTTTAATTTGAAACATTTTACCCAATAGCATAAAAAATATCAAACCAGTTAAGCTGTCAAAAAAGCCTGAACCGTAGTTCATTACAATGTCAAAAGTACTTCTGATAAAAAAAATCACAATTCCTAAAGCTATAGGAATATCAATATTGAGTATCCCTGATTTTATACTTTTATAAGCAGAAACATAATAACCACTGGCAGAATAAAAGAAACTTGGTAAGGATAATGCAAAAATTAACCAACGGAAAAATCCGCGATAATGGTCTAACCAATATTCGCTTACTTCAAAATATTCTGGAAAAGAAAGCAGCATGATGTTACCAAAACAAAAAAAGGCAACACCTAGTTTATAGGTCAAACTTCTATCAATAGTGCTTTTTTTAGTTTCATAATCTTCTAAACTTATATACGGCTCGTATCCTATTGAGCTTAATAAATTAACGATTTCTTTAAGAGAAACTATATTAGGATTGAATGTAATTCGTACTTTCTTTTCAGGAAAATTAACTTGCGAAGTATTTATTCCTTTTTGAAGACGCTGTAGATTTTCCAAAATCCAAATGCATGAACTACAGTGAATATGAGGAATGTTAAGTGAAACGATAGCCGTTTTGTCCTCGTAGAATTCCAGAAGTTTTGAAACAATACTCTCATTATCTAAAAAATCATATTTACCGTTTATATCTAGCGGTGTTGCCCCAGGTGATTTTTCGAAATCATAATAACACGTCATGTCATTAAGACTAAAAATTTCGTAAACGGTTTTGCAGCCGTTGCAACAAAAATCTTTGGCGTCAAATTCAATTCGTTCTTCTTTTACAATATCTAAACCACAGTGGAAACATTTTTGTGCATCCATAACTTTACTCATTTTACCTTTGGCAAATTTCTCAAACACTTGTTAAGAAAAGGATGATATTTATCATATAAATGTACTAAATTTGCAATACTAAAGAGGTACTTAAATGAGTAAATGTGAACAATGTATCGTAAGAGAATTCAGTTCTTTAAAGGCCCTTAATAAAGACGAATTACTACAACTTTCTGATTGCAAAACGTCATACACTATTAAAAAAGGGGAAACCATTTTTGAAGAAGGTGAAAATGTAAATGGCATCTATTGTATAAAAGACGGAATTTGTAAACTTACAAAATTGAGCCCCAATGGTAAAGATCAGATTGTTAAGTTGGTAAAAAAAGGCGAATTATTAGGACAACGCGCTATGATTAGCGAAGAACCTGTGAACCTAAGTGCCGTGGCTCTTGAAGAAATGCAGGTGTGTTTTATACCCAAATCAGACATCATGGGTTACTTTGATAAAAACAATCAGTTCTCTATGAATGTGATGCGAACCATTTGCAGTGATTTGAAAGATGCTGATGACCATATGGTTTCTATGGCGCAAAAAACAGTTAAAGAACGATTAGCTGAAACCTTACTTTATTTAGAAGAAACTTTTGGAAAAAGTAGTGACGGCTCCTTAAACGTTCAACTTTCTAGAGAAGAATTATCAGGAATGATAGGCACTGCTACCGAAAGTTGCATTCGATTATTATCTGATTTTAAAAAATTAGGATTGATAGAATTGAATGGTAAAAAAATAGTTTTGAAAGACACTGCAAAACTTAAAAGAATTTCGGAATAACTTTAAAATTTCTTCGCTTCTTCCAAAAAATGTCCCGCCGATAGCGCGGATTTGCAATCTTTCTGGTGCTCGTCTGCGACGAGTACCTACTTACTTTCGTATGACAAATAAAGCGTTTGCAACGCGGGTCATAAAACATTTTACCATAAAGGCTCTACATTTACATTACAAAACACTGTATTATTCTTTCTGGTGCTCGTCTGCTACGAGTACCTACTTACTTTCGTATGACAAATAAAGCGTTTGCAACGCGGGTCATAAAACATTCTACCATAAAGGCTCTATATTTACATTACAAAACACTGTATTATCCTCTTCATAATTTCTATAGCTACTATTTACATAATCTCTTTCATGAAAAACGATTTCGGCTGCTACAGGATTATAATGTATATAATTAACTCGCTGTTCTATTTTTTCTAAAGTATCTAGTATAACAGGATGAAAACCATCTTGCCATAATTTATAATTTTTAGCCCTTCCTGATTTTTGTGCTTCATAACTAAATTTTCGTAAAAGCCATTCCCGTCTACTCTCCGGATGCTCCTGAATTGCTTCTACAAGTTTTTTGGACGTAAATTTTTTAAAATCCCGAATTACATTTTGCAACTCGCCATCAAATGCTGTTACGATTAAATGTATATGACTCGCCATATATACATAAGCATGTACACTCAGTCCTTTTTCCTTGATACAGTAATTTAAG
The DNA here is from genome assembly GCA_947457255.1 of Flavobacteriaceae bacterium. GTDB lineage: Bacteria > Bacteroidota > Bacteroidia > Flavobacteriales > Flavobacteriaceae > Flavobacterium. The sequence goes on along the minus strand of CANGUZ010000022.1, from coordinate 6,011 downwards.
GACTCATCTATAATAGTACAATAAAAAGGTCTTGTAAATAAATCTACCCAATCAACAACTGTTATAGTAATAAAAGTAGGTACAGTGCTATCTATAACTTTGTATTTCTCAGACATTGTTTTCTTTCAAATATATTGATTTTATGAAAACTATTAATAAGTTTGTTTATAGTATTTATACTTTTTTAGCCGCGTTGCAAACGCTACGATTTATCTTTTTATTTAAGTAGGTACTCGCCGCAGGCAAGCACCAGAATACGTGGATAAACGAGAGCCTGTGGGCTTTTAAATCTAAGTAGGTACTCGATGCAATCGAGCACCAGAGAACGTGGATAAACGAGCGCCAGTGGGGAAGAATTATCAGGAATGATAGGCACCGCTACCGAAAGTTGCATTCGATTATTATCTGATTTTAAAAAATTAGGATTGATAGAATTGAATGGTAAAAAAATTGTTTTAAAAGACCTTAATAAACTTAAAAGAATTTCGGAATAGCTTTAACTTTTTCGGTTCTTATCACAAAACTACCAGCTGTTATAAAACTACCAGACGAATCCTTTCAATATTTTTTGAACCTATCAAAAATCCAACCATTAATAAAAAATAATCCAAATGAAACGACAATAGTCAGAATAACAATAATATATCCGATGATTTTCTTTTTTCTATTCTCGTTTCCCCAACGCTTGTCAAACTCTTCATATCTTCCTTGGTATATAGGTGTGTTTAAGTAATTAATAAAAAATAGTAGTGCCAAAATAAAAATTATTTCAATATAATTTAATTTTCTACTAGTATGTGGTATGAAGATAGAATGAAAAAAAATAATTACATTAAATATTAACAAAAATTGAACTCCACTAACACTTGCTATTGCTTTATCAGGTTTTGTGAATCTAATATTCAGCTTTGCAATTTTATAAAAGAAGTATTCAAAAAATGTTTTCATGAATTCTATTTAAATGAGTTATCTGCAGCATTACCCTATATGATTTGTTAAAGAAGTATCTGTTATTGCTAATGTCATGACAAGACAATCTTTATTCTTTTTTAGTTTTATAATTAATATACCTACCCGACAGCGCGGGTTTGCAATCCGTGAACACAAACAAAGATTAAAACTAAATCTTAATTCTAATTTGTATCGATTACAATTTCTTCGCCTCTTCCCAAAAAACATCCATTTCAGCTAAAGTCATATCCATTAAAGGTTTACCTAATTCGCCAGCTTTACTCTCAAGATATTGAAAACGTTTGATAAATTTTTTATTGGTGCGCTCTAGGGCATCTTCGGGATTTATGTTTAAAAATCGAGCGTAATTTATCATCGAAAATAATACATCTCCAAACTCTGCTTCTATTTTATCTTGATTTCCTGCCTGAACTTCAACTTGCAATTCTTCTAATTCTTCTTGCACTTTATCCCAAACCTGATGCGGCTCTTCCCAATCAAATCCCACTCCTTTTACTTTGTCTTGAATTCTACTGGCTTTTACTAATGCTGGCAAACTTTTAGGAACACCTTCTAAAACCGATTTCTTGCCTTCTTTTAGTTTGAGTTTTTCCCAATTTTGTTTTACTTCTTCTTCGTCAGCCACAACAACATCGCTATAAATATGTGGATGGCGATGAATGAGTTTATCGCAAATTTCATTGCAAACATCAGCTATATCAAAATCGTTGGTTTCACTTCCTATTTTAGCATAAAAAACAATATGCAACAATAAATCGCCTAACTCTTTTTTTACTTCGTTTAAATTATTATCTAAAATGGCATCTCCTAATTCATAAGTCTCCTCAATAGTTAAATGCCGCAACGTTTGAATGGTTTGCTTTTTATCCCAAGGACATTTCTCTCGCAATTCATCCATAATTGTTAATAGTCGTTCAAAAGCTTGGAGCTGATTTTTTTTGGAGTTCATTAAGAAAGGTTAAATGGTTTAAATTATCATTGTAAAAATAAGAAATCCTGTCAGGAAAATATCATGACAGGATTAAAATATAATGTAAAGAGTTAAATTACTCTTTCTTTGTTTTTGTTTTCTTTGCTGTGGCTTTTGGTTTTTCTGCAACAACTTCTACTTCAGTAGCATTAGAAACGGTTTCTTCTACTTGCTTTTCTTGGTCTTTTTCGGTAGCTTCAGTTTTTAGTTCTTCTTTAGAAACTAATCCGTTTGCTTGTAACATATTGTACCAATTCAATACTTTTTTAATATCAGATGGGTACACTCTATCAGCATCGTAATCTGGTAAAATTTCTTGAAAATAAGCAATCAATTTTACATTATCTTCCTTATGAGAAATAGCTGTTGGTCCATTATCCTCCTTAAGAGCAATATTTCGCATTACCTCAGTTAATGGCTTTTCAGCACTGTTTGTATAAATAGAAATTTCTGATAAAAGACTCACATTACTTCTTAACCCAACGGTTACTTTTTTTCCGTCAAGTAATGACTCGGCAACAAATCCAGTTCTGGTTTGAACCTTTAGTAAGTATAATCCTGGTTTACCTGAAATTGATAATATTTTTTCTAAATTCATTTTGTAATTTTATAATTATGTGGTAATATATATTTTGGCTAAGTAAACTGTAAAATTATCTTCCTTTAGCTGAGATAAATTTCATTTTATAATCAGGTCGAGTTTTGCCTTCCATAATATTTTGAAGTTTCTTTTTAATCAATTGTTTTTTTAATGAGGATAACAAATCTGTAAAAAGAACACCTTCAATATGGTCGTATTCATGCTGAATTACACGAGCTACAAGTCCGTCAAATACTTCTGTTTTTTTAATAAAATCTTGATCGTAATATTCGATTGTAATTTTTTCGTGTCTAAAAACATCTTCTCTAACTTCTGGAATACTCAAACAACCTTCATTAAAACCCCACTCCTCACCTTCTTCTTTTATCATTTTTGCATTGATAAAAGTTCGTTTAAAGTTTTTTAGTTGACTTTGCTCATCATTAGACAAGTCATCGTCTTCTCCAAAAGGAGAGGTATCTATCACAAACAAACGAATAGGAAGACCTACTTGTGGTGCAGCAAGTCCTACCCCATAAGCATTGTACATGGTTTCGTACATGTTTGCAATTGTTTCTTTTAGATTAGGATAATCTGGTGCAATTTCCTCACCTACTTTACGTAAGACGGGATCTCCATATCCTATAATTGGTAAAATCATTTTTAAAATATTTCGATTTGGAGTCAAAATTCATTACAATATCTTGACATGGTTGGCAAAAATAGTAAAAATTAAAGAATGAATAATTTACTTTTAAATAATTAGGATAATTTTATCAAAAAAAATCAAATCATCTTTCTGGTTAGATAGTCTTGTAGCATAATTGTTGCAGAAATTTCGTCTACTAATGCTTTATCCTGTCTCTTTTTTTTGTTTAAACCGCTATCTATCATCGTTTGAAATGCCATTTTAGAGGTAAAGCGTTCATCAACTCTGATAATTTTCATTTCAGGAAAAGCTTTAGAAAATTTCTTAACAAACTCTTCAATTATTGCAGTACTTTCAGAGGGTTCTCCATTCATTTGTTTGGGTTCTCCGATGAGAACTTTAGCAACATTTTCCTTATTAAAATAGGCAGTCAAAAATGATATAGCAGTTTCTGAAGGAATAGTAGTAAGTCCTGATGCAATTATTTGTAGTTCATCAGTTACTGCAATACCAGTTCTCTTGAATCCATAATCTATTGAGAGTATTCTAGGCATTTTTTTGGTAAAGGTACAGCTTCGTTTTGAGTTATAATTTCTTTTTTTACTTGAAATTTACAAAAATTAAAAAGAATATATGACACCTTATTTTAAAGAATGTTTAGGATTTATATTTAAAAAAAAACAATTTTATAAAAAAATTTAACCTATTTTATTAAATCATTACAATTATGTTAAAAAAAATAACGTAATTGCAACACTAAATTTTCAATATGAAGCATCATAAAGCGCTTTTTTTATTATTACTAATTGCTTCATTTGCTAATTCGCAAAACAAAGTCTTTTCAATAGACCATGTTGAATCTAGAGATAGCAATCTAGAATGGACGCTTGTTAAAAACGTTGGAGAACAATTGGTTCACTTTTCTAAAAGCGAAATTAATTTGTTTATTGATAAAAGATACCATCTTACCATTATTTCAAAAACTGACTTGCCAGAAAAAGGAATCATTTATTTATGCAATGATGAAACAAAAAATTTAGTTACCGTTATGCTTATCGATAATATAAAGATGTATTTATACAGTAAAACAAAACGTTTTCTAATTAATTTCGAAAACAAAAAACTATTAAAACTTACTGCTGATATAGATTAATAGTATAATAATTATTTATTTTTTCTTAAATTATTTTCCTCTTCCTCTCTTCAAAAAATTACTGAATAACTATAAAATATTTTCAGTATTCTATTTTAAATTAGAGCAATTATAAAAAATGATTTTATATTTGCCAAAAATCACAACTTATGAAAGCTTTACAAACTATTATTGAACAAGCCTGGGAAAACCGCGCATTATTACAAGAAGAGAAAACTATAAATGCCATTAGAGAAGTCATTGACTTATTAGATTCTGGAACTTTACGAGTTGCCGAACCCATAAATGACTCTTGGCAAGTAAATGAGTGGGTAAAAAAAGCAGTTGTTCTTTATTTTCCTATTCAAAAAATGGAAACATTTGAGGTGGGTATTTTTGAATATCATGATAAAATTCCGTTGAAAAAAGGGTATGCCGAAAAAGGAATACGAGTAGTTCCCCATGCAGTTGCAAGACACGGAGCCTATTTATCTAAAGGCGTTATTTTAATGCCTAGTTATGTAAATATAGGTGCGTATGTAGACGAAGGGACTATGGTAGATACATGGGCAACTGTAGGTAGTTGCGCTCAAATAGGAAAAGACGTACACCTTTCCGGTGGTGTAGGAATTGGTGGTGTTCTTGAACCATTACAAGCTGCACCCGTTATCATAGAAGACGGAGCTTTTATTGGTTCACGTTGTATCGTTGTAGAGGGTGTTCATGTGGGTAAAGAAGCGGTTCTAGGAGCTAATGTTTGCCTAACAGCTTCAACAAAAATTATTGATGTTACTGGTGAAACTCCAGTGGAAAGAAAAGGATATGTTCCTGCTCGTTCAGTAGTGATTCCTGGAAGTTATACGAAAAAATTTGCTGCAGGTGAATTTCAAGTGCCTTGTGCTTTAATCATTGGAACTCGAAAACCGTCAACCGATTTAAAGACTTCATTAAACAATGCTTTGAGAGAATACGATGTAGCAGTTTAAATAGTTTTACTTTAAATAATACTTATCAAAATCCGAATTTATTTCGGATTTTTTATTTGCCTATTTTTCGCTTTAAATACTTCTTTTTAGTTATTTTTCGTTTGAATTGGGTCGTTTTTTCTAAAAGCAATTGGTGCAATTTTTCTTCTGACCAATTACTTAACTCGGCATATTTTTTAGCAACTATTTTCACCATTTGTTTAGAGAGCCACATTTTCTTAAAATTATCCATCCGTTTTTCGATAGATAAATCTTCGAACTTCATTCTATTTAAATCAATTAAGTAAAAGTCATAATTATTATATTCATTTTTAATAATTAAAGTGTTTCCAGGTGAATGGTCTAAAAAGTTAACCTTTGCTTCATGCATAGAATAGGTAAATTCAGTAAATTGTTCTAAAATTGAATTTCGTTCTGGAAACAAAGGATCATGAATTAATTCTCTGATAGTAAAATCATAGTCTATTTGTTGACTAATGTAAAAGCTATCACCTAATAAACCCAAACTATTTCTTTCTTCAATATAAGCTATAGGATTAGGCGTTTTAATAGAATGCTGAATTAAATAATTGGCATAATCAAATGAACGTTTTGCTTTAGTGCTTCTAAAAAAGGAATAAATAATCGATTTAAAAATTCCTGGTTTTTGAAAAAATTTAATATTAATTTTTTCATTTTCCAGAAAATTAGATTTAATTGTATTTCTAGAACCCTGCACAATT
>CANGUZ010000021.1 GCA_947457255.1 Flavobacteriaceae bacterium | reverse complement strand
CTCTGTTGGTTTAGCCGAAAAATATCCTGATAAAAATTTTATTGGAATTGATATCAAAGGAGCGCGATTCTGGCGTGGAGCAAAAACTGCTGTTGATGACGGTTTGCATAACGTAGCTTTTATAAGAACTCAAATAGAATTGATTGATTACATTTTTGCCGAAAATGAAGTTGATGAAATTTGGATCACTTTTCCCGACCCACAAATTAAATACAAGCGAACCAAACACCGAATGACCAATTCAGAGTTTTTGCAATTGTATAAAAAAATTTTAAAACCTGAAGGAATCATGAATCTCAAAACCGATAGCGAATTCATGCATGGCTATACACTAGGAGTGCTTCACGGAGAAGGTCATGAGGTTTTATACGCCAATCATAATGTGTATGTAAATGAAGGTGCTCCTGATGAAGTAACTGCTATTCAGACGTTTTATGAAAAACAATATTTGCAAATCAATAAAGCGATAACATATATTCGTTTTAAAATTAAGTAAAATGAATTTTGTATTGCCACTCATTTTCGGATTTATTTCAGCTGCGATTGGCATAGCTCTTCCAGGGCTAATCAATATGACAGCTGCCAAAGTGAGTATTCGCGACGGACGAGAACGAGCATTGCTTTTTATCTCTGGAGCGGTAATCATCATTTTTTTTCAAACCTTAACGGCTATTCTTTTTGCTCGTTTTATAGATTCTAGGCCTGATGTGGTTATCTTACTAAGAGAAATTGGGTTTGCAATCTTCTTGTTTTTAACAATTTATTTTTTGGTACTTGCTAAAAAGCCAAAAATTAAAAAAGAAGAAATTAAAATGCGAAGCAAAACGAATCGTTTTTTTCTAGGGATGTTACTCTCGGCACTAAACTTTTTCCCTGTTCCTTATTACGTTTTTGTCACCATAACTTTATCGTCTTACCGTCTTTTTGTTTTCGAAAGAACTTCCATTTTTTTATTCCTTATAGGTGTACTCTTAGGTTCTTTCATGCTGTTTTATTACTACATTGCTTTTTTTAAAAAAATTGAAAATAAAACCGATTTTTTCTTCAAAAACATGAATAAAATTATAGGGTCAATTACAGGAGTCATTGCATTGGTCACTTTGTTTAATATTATCAAATACTATTATTAAAAAATTTGGAAGCTAATTTTTTTGAAAGAGTATATGCGGTTGCCAGACAAATTCCTTACGGAAAAGTAACTTCTTATGGAGCTATTGCCAAAGTTTTAGGAACTGCTCGTTCGGCAAGAATGGTTGGCTGGGCAATGAATGCGTGTCATAATCTCGAGGACGTTCCCGCGCATCGTGTAGTGAACAGAAACGGATTATTGACAGGAAAACATCATTTTGACGGCACTAACTTGATGCAGCAACTTCTAGAAAATGAAGGTATTAAAGTAGTTGACAACCAGATTGTGGATTTTAAGAACCATTTTTGGGAGCCTGAAATGATTTCTTAGTTTATCTATTCTTTATCCTCGTTTTCTAAAACTTTAATAATATCTTTAATTTGTTCTACCCCTATTCTTTTGGCTTTTATAGTTTTATTTTTATCTAGCAGGTAGATAACAGGTGTCGAATAAATATCGTATTTTGTTTTCAAATCGGTATAATGTGCTCCGTCATAAACATTAATCCAATCTAGCTTTTTATCAGCAACATATTTTTTATATTTTTCAATATCATGTTGGGTATAAACTCCAAATACTTTTACATTTTTATTTTCCTTGAGTAAATCATGATATACTTCTAGCAATTTTGGAATTTCTGTTTGGCAATGCCCACAGTCGACATCCCAAAAAACAAGAATTAGAAAGTCAGCTTGTACCGAATGTAATCTTAAAAAGGTTTTCTGTATTTCGGCGTTATTAGCATAAAATATTTTAGTAGCTTCCTCACTTGTTTTTGCCGATTCAAAACCCATTTTAGCAATTTTATCGCCTTCTTCTATTGGAATCATGGGAATATCGGGGGCAATTTTCCCTAATAAAATAGGTCTTAAAAGATCAGCTCTATTAATAATGTTTTTTACAATATTGTCGTCATTATAAAGTTCATTGGCTTTGCCCGTTTTGAAATAAGTATCAGAAATATGTACAAATACCTTATCAAAACCCATTAGTTTTGAAGTTTCATAAGTAGAAGTAAAATGAGCCAATAGTAATTTGTACATGATGCTATTTGGAGCTGTTTTACTCAAAATTCGGTCAACGGCAACACTAACAGAGTCTGGATGTATGGTTACTAGATTTTCAAAATAGCGTTTCAATTTAGGTGCAAAAAATGGAGAACGTATTAACCCGTCATTTTTAAAATCGACGTTGTCCCAATAATGGTTTTTATAATAATTAAAAACGGCAACACTATCAGGTCTGCCATTTGAAGCTTTAGGGATTTCTTTAAGGACTTTTTCAATTTTTAAATTAAGTACTTCACCTATAAAAGTTCCTTTATTTTGTTCATAAAAATGCTCTTCGTAAGCAACAATATTGTCGTTTAATTTTTTTTGTTTTGTAGTCATAAAAGCAGTAGAGTCTGCTTTTGTCATGCCTTTGGTTTTAATTTTCAAATCGTTAAATTCTTTTTTTTGAGTATTGATGTATTTTACATATTCAAAAAAATCATTTTCTCGTTTAGAAGTTGGGCTACTTAAATCAGAAGAGGCATTATTAGAAAGATCACTATTTAAAGTCATTGTTTGATTTTCATCATCTATATAGAAATCAAAATAGATGGATTTGGCTTGACTTACTAGGGAGTAAACTCCTTTTTCTAATTTCTTTTTCCCTTTAAAAATAATTTTCCCATTCTTTATATTCTTGCACGTATCGGCAATCATGTTTTTATCAAATTGATAAAAAGTAAGATAAACTAGAGTATCATTGCAATTCTTTAAATTAATTTTAATTTCATGTCCTTCTTGCGCATGAATGGAGGAAGAAAGCAATACAATAAAAAAAGATAAAAGTAATTTTCTCATAATTGAACTAGTATTTTCAAAAAATAAATAATTTTCAAAAATAGAGTAAAATTTAAAATTGAACAACATCGTTTTATTTCATTTAACATTAATAACATTTTGATTTCTTTAACTGTTATTTCAAAAGAAATCGTATTATCTTTGCAATCTAAAATAAGTCTTAATTAAGACAAGAATCAGGTTATGAAAATAGAAAAGAAAGACATTCTTAAAGCTTTAGAAACAATTACTGTTGCTGGCGAAGGGAAAAATATGATTGAAAGTGGTGCTGTGACCAATGTAGTAACATTTGCAGATGAAGTTATAGTTGATTTAGTTTTATCAACACCAGCCATGCACATCAAAAAAAGAGCTGAAGACGATATTAGAAAAACGATTCAGGACTTAGTATATGCTGATGCAAAAGTAAAAGTAAATATTAAAATCGAAGCGGCTCCAAAAACGACTACAGATGCGAATACCATTAAAGGGAAAAATATTCCTGGAATAAAAAACATTATCGCAGTAGCCTCAGGAAAAGGTGGTGTAGGAAAGTCTACAGTAACAGCAAATTTAGCAGTAACTTTAGCTAAAATGGGTTTTTCAGTAGGTATTTTAGATGCTGATATTTACGGCCCGTCTATGCCCATTATGTTTGATGTAGAGTCTGCAAAACCAGTTTCGGTTGCTGTTGACGGAAAATCAAAAATGAAACCCGTAGAAAGTTACGGCATAAAAATACTTTCCATAGGTTTTTTTACAGCTCCTAGTCAGGCAGTAATTTGGCGTGGTCCAATGGCTTCAAAAGCATTAAATCAAATGATTTTTGATGCTGATTGGGGCGAACTGGATTTTATGTTATTAGACTTACCTCCAGGCACAGGCGATATTCATCTATCTATAGTACAATCGTTACCAATTACTGGCGTTGTAGTTGTTAGTACACCTCAAGCAGTAGCTTTAGCCGATGCTAAAAAAGGGGTTTCTATGTTTATGTCAGATGCCATAAATGTTCCCGTTCTTGGAATTATAGAAAATATGGCCTATTTTACCCCAGAGGAATTGCCAAGCAATAAATATTATATTTTTGGCAAAGAAGGCGCTAAAAATTTAGCAGAAGATTTACAAGTACCTTTCTTAGGAGAAGTTCCTATTGTTCAATCCATTCGTGAAGCGGGAGATTACGGACGCCCTGCAGCTATGCAAACTGGTTCAGTAATTGAAACCGTTTTTGAAGAAATTACTCGAAATGTGGTTCAGGAAGTAGTGAGCAGAAACGAGAATTTGCCTCCTACAGAAGCAGTAAAAATAACTACAATGGCTGGTTGTTCAGCTGTTAAAGGTAAAAAATAGATTGTAAAGGAATTTACTTTTAAAGATAATCCAACAATCAAAAAATACTAAAATCGAATACCATGACAACAGAAGAATTAACAAGTAACGTACTGAAAGCACTAGACGAAATTAGACCTTTTTTAAATTCTGATGGAGGAGACATTTCACTCATTTCTATAGAAGACAACAAACATGTAAAAGTGCGTCTAGAAGGGGCTTGTACCAGTTGTAGTGTAAACCAAATGACACTTAGAGCCGGTGTGGAAACTACTATAAAAAAGTTTGCTCCACAAATAGAAACTGTTGTCAATATTCTTTAAAAATAATCCTAACTTAAATACAAAACATTCAAGTTGATAACAATCGTTAGCAGCTTAAAGTAAACATTATGGACGTATTAATAAAAATAAAAGATAGAGAAGGAGTAATTCATGAATTGCAAGCACCAACAGATATGGCAATGAATATCATGGAATTGTGCAAAGCCTATGAGCTTCCCGTTGAGGGCACTTGTGGCGGTATGGCCATGTGTGCTTCGTGTCAATGCTATGTATTAAATGATATTTCACTTCCAGAAATGGGAGAAGATGAGGAAGCCATGCTTTCAGAAGCTTTTTATGTAAAACCCAATAGCCGACTTGGATGCCAAATTCCAATAACAGAAAGTTTAGAAGGATTAGAGTTAGAGTTGGCTCCTGAAAATTAAAAAAAAGCTATCATAGTGTAAATTATTTTTGGTTAAAATTTCTAATCGAATACTTAAAGAAAAGCTTCTCTTTTTAGAGAGGCTTTTTTTATTGAGTTTATGTTCTTTCATTAAAATAAAATAGCTCGCTCTTTTTTCCTATATTTGAAGTAATTAAGTTACATCGATTTCGGTCCATTTTCTATTCATTCAACGAAATTAGAGATGTATTTACCCAAATAACATATAAAATAATCAATGTGCTGAAAATCAAAAATTTGCTAATTAGTATTATTTGTATAGCATTTACTTCTTGTAACACTAATGACAAATCTTTAGCTCTAAACATTGCTTCTAGTAAAGATTCAGAATCTATAAATTCTAAAATCCTCACAAAACAAACCGCAACACCTTTAGATTCTAGTAAAAATATCAACTCAAAATATTTTGTCGAGCAATTAGATAATACTAAGGGATTATCAAACAGTTCTGTAAACTCCATTTTTCAGGATTCTGAGAATTTAATTTGGATAGGAACTTGGGATGGATTAAACCGCTATGATGGTAATAATTTTAAAATTTTCAGACCTGAATTAGACAATCAAAATAGTTTAAGCAATCAGGTAATACTTAAAATTGAGGAAGACTGTTCGGGTAAGATCTGGATAGTAACCATGCATGGAATCAATCGATATGATAAAAAAACAGATTCCTTTAAACGGTATTATTTTACAAGAAAAAACAAACCCCCATTATCAGAATCAGAATTCAACATGGCTCTTGATACTTCAAAAACAGTGTTTTGTGCGGTAAAAGATTGGGGAATAGGCTACTTTAATGGAGAGCGTTTTCAATTATTAAAAATTAAAAACCTTTCTACAAAAGCCGTTAAAAAAATGGAATTTACCTCAACTGGCGAATTGCTTGTCTTATTTGAAAACAATGAGCTCTACTCTTTATCATTTAGAACAAAAAGTAATGGTGAAAAATATATTTCTAAAGCGGAAATGATTTCAAACAAAATTCAAACATTTAGAACAATTTCCAATAAAAAAGCTTGTTTGATATCAATAGATGGGAATGTTGTTTTTTATTCCTTATCTGATAAAAAAAGCCAATCTATTCCTGATAAAAAAGTGGAGGACATCATTGGGGATATCTCCGAAGGAGTTGTTTTCTATAGTAAATCAGGATATTTTATTTTAGATGATGCGGGAAATACCATAAGTAATTCATGGATGAAATATCTAAACAATCAAAAAATCACCACTTTAATTCAAGGAAATGAAAATATAATTTGGACCGGAACTGATGGAGATGGTATTTTTAAAATGTATCCGCTTAAAAAATCATTCAACCTAATTTCAAACAAACAACTCCCAGAGTTAGACGGTGGAATTGTTAGAGCCTTTTTAGAGGTAGATAAAAATTCTTTTTTGGTTGGTACAAAAGGAAAAGGATTGTTTCGATTTCCATCAAATTTCTATAAAAATCCTGAAAAACCTTTACAATACGAAACCTTTAATGAAAGTAACAGCTCTATTAATAATGCAGTGTATGCTTTATGCAAAGGGCAAAACGGTCTAATTTTTATTGGTTCTGATGGAGATGGAATTACGATTTACGATACAAAAAAGTCAAAAATCGTTGATTGGAAAACCATCGAAGGAAATGAAAAATGTGATTATTTTAAGTCTACCTATACCATTTCGCAAGATAATAAGGGTTTCATTTGGCTTGGAACTAATGGCTATGGCATGATTCGTTGCAAAATTGAACGTTCAGGAGAAAAACTAAAAGTAACCGAATTCAAGAGATATCTAGCAGATGATAATCAAGTAGCATCCTTAAGTAGCAATATTATTTTTTCTATAATTCCAAGGAATGAAAACCAACTTTGGATTGGCACAAGATTAGGCGGATTAAATCTGTTTGATAAAAAATCAGAGCTATTTCAAACCTATAAAAATATAAGTAATGATTCTGAAAGTTTATCCAACAACGACATACTTTGTCTTCATACCGATACCTTAAATAGACTTTGGATAGGCACCAGCTTTGGTTTGAATTTGCTAGAAGATTTAAAAAGCAACGGAAAAGCAGTATTTAAAAGTTTTACCGTTAAAGACGGATTGCCTAATAATACCATTCACGGAATTGTTACTGATAAAAAATCTAATCTTTGGATAAGCACCAATTTTGGATTATCAAATTTTAATCTTAGAAAATATAAATTTATTAATTACACCAAAAATGAAGGACTACAAAATAACGAATTTGCTGACGGAGCATTTTATAGAGATTTTAATTCCGACTTTATTTTTATGGGGGGAATAAAAGGATTTAACTATTTTCTACCTGAAAAAATTAAGGAATCATCTATTATTCCGGACTTGCTTATAAATAAAATTAGTGGACAAAATCAAACCATTCCTTATTATCAAGGATTAGTAATTACTCCTAAAGCCAGCACTTATCCTTCGATTGTTTTAAATTACAATCAAAACTTTTTTGATATAGAACTTGCTGCTTTAACCTATATCAATAGCGAAAAATGCAAGTATGCATATCAATTAACAAATTTTGATAAAAATTGGAATTTCATCAACAACAGAAGAACTATTTCCTTCACTAACGTTCCGAAAGGAAATTATTCCTTGTGGATAAAATGGTCTAATAGCGACGGTATTTGGAGCAAACCCGTTCATGCTGTTGATATTCGTATTAAGCCCGTCTTTTGGCAGTCTAATCTTGCTATAGCAATCTATTTTGCATTGATTGTGCTTTTTATATTATTTGTTTTGAGCTATTACAAAAAACGAGAATCCTTGAGCCAAAATATACTTTTCAGAAAAAGAGAAGAAGAACTTCATGAAAACAGACTTACCTTCTTTACAAATATTGCTCATGAATTTCAAACACCTTTAACTTTAATTGTTGGTCCTATCCAAAAATTAGCTGAAACTTCGAATCTTAGCGAAAGAAACCAGAAATTCATTCACATGATTCAACGTAATTCGTCCAGATTATTATTCTTAACCCAACAATTACTAGAATTTAGAAAGGCCGAATACGATTATTTAGAAGTTACGGCAAGAGAATTTGACATGGTAAACTTAGTCGAACAAATCGCTGAACTATTCGACGAATGGGCATTAGATAAAAATATTAATTACAATCTTGATATTCCATCTACATTGCCTGGGTGGTTTGACAAAGATAAAATTGAGAAAATAGTTTTTAATTTGATGTCAAATGCTTTTAAATATACTCCTGTAAATGGAAGAATTAATCTTAAATTCAGCATTGAATACAAAGCTGTAAAAACATTAAACATTACCATCGTCAATACTGGAAAGGGAATACCAAAAGAAAAAATGGAATCTTTATTTGATCGATTTTTCTTGTCAGACACTAATAGAGCATTAGATAACGATATGTTTAGAACGGGTATTGGGCTTGCTTATACTAAAAAACTAGTTACTGTATTAAGAGGAGAGATATTGGTTTCGAGTATTCCTAACAAAGAAACGACTTTTACTATTTTGGTTCCTTGTGGCGAAGAATCATTTAGCGAAAAAGAAATGGATGCTGAGATAAGTCCTATTTTAATTTCTCATCATCTTAAAAATATTCTCGAAGAAATTCCGACTAAATCTGATGAAACTCCAAATAAAATTTCATCACTAGAAGTATTAGAAGACAATCGTAAAACGATATTAATTGTAGAAGACGAGAAGGAAATTCACCTATTCCTTAATGATTTATTAGATGAGAAATACAAAATTATGACGGCATACAATGGTTTAGAAGCCTTAGAAATTATTGAAAATCAGATTCCTGACATTATCATTAGTGATGTAATGATGCCCATTATGGATGGCGTAGAACTTTGTAAAAAGATAAAAACCAACATTAAAACTTGCCATATCCCTTTTATTATGCTTACTGCAAAAGATTCTGTTGTACATCGAATTGAAGGTCTGGAAAGTGGTGCTAATTCCTACATTCCTAAACCCTTTTATCCCGACCATTTACTAGTAAGAATTCAAAAACTGCTGGAAGAAAAAGAATTAATTTTAAGACACTTCACCCAAGATACGTTGGTCGAAAACATTGCTACTCTTCCTATAAATAATGAAGAAAAAGATTTTATAAAAAAAATAATTGAAATTATCCGCAAAAATATAATTAACGAAAATCTTCAAAGCTTATTTATCGAAAAAGAATTAGGCATCAGTAATTCACAATTGTATCGAAAAACCAAGCAAATTTTTGGTTTAACTCCTGGAGATTTAATCCGAACAATTCGTTTAAAACATGCCGCAGAACTTTTACGTAAAAATATTTTTACAGTTTCTGAGGTTTGCTATCAATCCGGCTTTAACAATCGTTCCTACTTCTATCGTGAATTTAAAAAAATGTATGCCACAACTCCTAAAAACTATCAACTTAAATACATTTTAAAGAATTAATTTTTTTTAAAACATTGTAAATCAATACTACTAATTCTAGTGTACACTTTTGATGAAATAGTGTACACTTTTTCTATACTCTTCAATTACTTTTATTGACAGATTACTACAACGATATATTAACCTATTAATCTTACGTAAAATATGAGCAAATTGTACCTAAATAGTAATGATTTTAAAAACTTAATATGAAAAATAGTATTAAATATAAATTAGTTTTTCTGTTAAGCCTCTTTACTGGAGCAATAATCAATGCTCAAACTATTAAGGGTACTGTTTCAGATAGCAATGGTCCGCTGCCGCAAGTAAATGTTTCTGTTAAAGGTACTAGTACAAGCACCGCTACCGACTTTGAAGGAAATTTTACAATTAACAATTTAGATGCAAATGCTGTTTTAATTTTTAGTTTTACTGGATATCAAAATCAAGAAGTTGCAGTTTTAGGCAAAACAAATTTACTCATTACTCTAAAAGAGGATATAAAATCTTTAGAAGAAGTTGTTGTAGTAGGTTATAGTACACAAAAAAAAAGCAGTGTGACTGGGGCTATCTCTACGGTGAATTTAGAAACTCTAAGTAAATCTGTTTCTCCTTTTATATCGCAATCGCTACAAGGCTTGGCTGCTGGTGTAGCTGTTACTTCAAATACTGGAGCACCTGGAGAAGGAGCTAGAATCAGAATTAGAGGAGTTGGATCAATAACTGGTAATAATGCCCCAATATACATTGTAGATGGCGTTCAGACTCAAAACGCAATGGACTTTTTATCTCCTGAAGACATTGAAAATATCAGTGTACTAAAAGACGCTGCAACTGCCGCAATATATGGCTCAAGAGCTAATAATGGCGTGGTGCTTATAACTACTAAGAAAGGTAAAAAAGGACAAGCAGCTAAAATTACATATAGTTCTATTTTCGGTGTACAATCACACGGCAAGTTAACTAAAATGGCCAGTACTGAGGATTATGTAAAAATATTCAATGAAGCAGCCGATAATGATAACGCACTATTACCCGAAGAGCAGGCTATTTTGTACAGAAAAAAGATTTCTCCTGAATTAGCTGCAACATTGCCTAATGTAGACCATTTGTCTTCTATTTTTAGAAATGCAGCGATGCAACAACATCATTTAGGAGTAAGTTTTGGTGCTGAAAAAACTACGGTTAATCTTTCAGGAGGTTATTTCAATCAAGACGGAATACTGTTGAATAGTTCTTACAAAAGAATAAATGGTAAAATTGGTTTAAATACCGAGGTAAAAGATTGGTTGAATATTGGAATCAATTTAAATGTTTTTAATGATAAGAATCAAATAGTAGGAAGTTCAGGAGATGGTTTTGGTGGAAATGGAGGAAGTGCTATTCGTTATGCTTTTTTTAGAACTCCTGCAATTCCTACTTATGGCCCAGATGGTAGTTATCTTGATTTACCAGAAAACTCAAACTTTTTTGGAGATGGGTATAATCCTGTTGGATTACTAGAGAATACTGACAATGTCAGAATAAATAATGGCGTTTTTGGAGATGTTAATTTCAAAATCAATTTTACTAAAGATTTATTTCTAGTTTCTACTTTTGGTTTAGACCGATCGAATTCTAAACAAAATAGATTCAATAAAACTTGGGGAACTAGAAACAGAATAAACAACCCCAATTCACTTACGGTTTCTAGCAATTTGATATCTAATTTATCATCAAGCAACGTATTGAATTTCAAGCATGTTTTCAATGAAAACCATCATTTTAATGCGTTAATCGGAACAGAGAGAATTGATGATAATACCGAAATAGTTGAAGCTAATGATAGAGATTTTATTGATCAAAATAGAATTTTAGTACAATTAGGTAATGGTCGAGGTCTTAAAAATAATAGCGAATTTAAAGCTAAATCAATATTATTGTCCTATTTTACTAAAGCCAATTATGATTATGATTCTAAATATTTTGCGTCTGCAGTAATAAGAAGAGATGGTTCTTCTCGATTTAAAGACGGCAACAGATGGGGTACTTTTTATTCTGGCTCTATCGGTTGGAGAATCGATAAAGATTTCTTAAAAAACAGTGAAGTAGTCGAAAAATGGATGTTACGTTTAGGATATGGATCTGTTGGAAACCAACAAATTCCAAATTTTGCTTATACATCTAAAATTGGTACAAATTATAATTATCCTTTTGGAGGTGTTAACCAACAAGGAAGTACAGTAGTCTCATTAGGAAATGAATTATTGAAATGGGAAACCAGTAATCAAATAGACATTGGTACTGATATTAGCTTCTTTAAAGGAAAACTTGAATTTACATTTGATTATTATCAAAAAACTACCGAAAATCAGCTTCTAGGAATTTCTATACCTTCCTCTTTAGGCAATGTATCTCCTCCTATTCTTAACGCTGGAAAAGTATTAAACAGAGGCTATGAATTTGATGTAAAATACAATAGCAAAGGAAAAGGAAACTTTAGTTATTCTTTAAAAGCTAATGCTGCTCTGCTACACAATGAAGTTTTAGAATTGGATAGTCCTATTTTAGCGGGTCGTATTGATAATAATATCTATGCCACAAAAACAGAAGTGGGTCAACCCATTGGTTCCTTTTTCTTATACGAACAAGAAGGTATTTTTCAAAACGCTACGGATATTTTCACACATGCTTTTCAAGGAAATAGCATTCGTCCAGGCGATGTAAAATATAAAGATCAAAACGGTGACGGCACTATAAACGATTTAGATAGAAAGCATCTTGGAAGCTCAATTCCTAAAATAACTTATGGTATTAATGCTGAGTTTTATTATAAAAATGTCGATTTATCCTTATTTATTGCTGGGGCCTCTGGACAAAAAATATACAATCAAATAAATACAGATATAGAAGGTTTTTATCGCCCTTTTAATGTAACTCAAAGATATGTAGATGAACGTTGGACTGGCGAAGGAACTAGTAATACACAACCTTTAGCTTCTTGGGCAGATAAAGCAAATAATACAAAACCCTCTACCCGATTCTTGGAAGACGGTTCATTCTTGAGATTAAAGAATATTCAATTAGGGTATACTTTTAATAAAAAAATGATTGAGAAATTTCATATTTCTAAATTAAGATTTTATATATCAGCATCAAACTTACTAACGTTGACAAAATACACAGGACTAGATCCGGAGTTTTCAACTAATGACAACTCAAGATCTGAAGGAGATTTAGCTGCAGGCATTGATTTTGCAACTTATCCAAATGCTATAGTGTTACAATCCGGATTTCAAATAACATTTTAATATAATGAAAGGAGCATGACCAAAAATTGGTCTCAAAAACCAATGTTGATTCGCAAATTACATATGACCTTAAAAAACAATAAATATCAACAAATGAAAATTAAAAAAACATTTTGTGCTATAAGTTTAGTACTGCTATTTGTAAGTTGCAGCACTAACTTAGACACAGAACTACAAGGAGAATATACAACAGAAACATTTTTCAAGACTAAAGATCATGCGGTTCTAGCAATAAATGCTACTTATAAAATCGCTTCTTTCAATAGTACAAATAATCTTTTATGGGTTTTTGGAGATGTAGCATCAGATGATACCGTTAAAGGAGGAAATGACGGTGACCAAAGTGATATTAACTTTATTAATAATTTTACAGCAAACCCTGATAACGGGGCTGTAGAAGCTTTTTGGAAACACTATTACGAAGGGATTTCAAGAGCTAATAACGTAATTTATTATGTGCCAAATATTCAAATGGAATCTGTTCTAAAAGACCGAATTATTGCCGAAGCAAAATTTTTAAGAGCCTATTATTATTTTCATTTAGTAAATATTTATGGAAACATTCCTTTACGATTAACCCCTGCACTAAATGTTAATGATTTAAGTATTCCGCTTTCTACAGTAACCGTTGTTTATGCGCAAATGGAACAAGACCTTAATGATGCTTCAGCTTTATTACCCATAAATTATCCAGCTACAGAAACTGGAAGAGCTACAAAGGGAGCGGCCTTAGGCTTACTTTCTAAAGTATATCTTTTTCAAGAAAAATGGCAATTGGCTTTAACAACCGCAAATGAAATAGACGGTTTAGGATATGGATTAAGTCCAATTTATAGAAATAATTTTGAGATTGCTCATGAAAATAAAATAGAATCCATCTTCGAAATTCAACATGTAGGAGGTCAGATTCCTGCGGCCGGGACGTTTCTTAACCAATATTTTTCTCCCAATATATTAAATGGCTATTTCTTTAATGCACCAACTGCAAATTTTGTAAATGAATTTGAAAAAACGGCAACCGAAATTGTCGATCCAAGATTGGATTATACAGTAGGAAGAGCTGGTAATAAATGGGTTGACGGACAAGATTTTATGTCAGAATGGTCTCCCGCAACTGGTTATTTAGATAAAAAACAAGCGCAACCAGTGGCCGTTGACCCAATTGGCGATGGAGGATTGAACTATGTTTTCATGAGATATGCCGAAATACTTTTAATAAAAGCAGAAGCTCTAAATGAATTGAATAGAGGTAACGAAGCTACTACTCCGTTAAACGCTATCAGAAAAAGAGCTCGTGAAAGTTATTTATTCGATAATGCTCTAATTGGTTTCGGAACTATTCCATCAGATTTACTGCCTGATGTTACCTACACTAATCAAACTTCTATGAGAGATGCTATTCGGCATGAAAGAAGAGTAGAATTAGGATTAGAGTTTCATCGATTTTATGATGTAATACGATACGGAAAAACGTACGCAGAACAAGTACTACAAAATTTTAATTATGAAAAAAACAGGTGTTTCCCTATACCACAAAGCGAAAGGGACACCAATTCAAGAATTTAACAAACCTTAATATTAAACACTTTTAAACATTAAACACTATGAAGACTACAAAAAAATTTAAATCGAAAGCATTCATTCTTGCCTTTCTTATCGCAGGAATGACCTTTGTTCAAAGTTGCAGCAATTCTGATGACGACCCTGCTGTTGTAATTAACAAAACAAGTTTAGAAGCCGCTATCGCAACAGCAACAGCAACTTGGACAGCTGCTGTTGAAGGAAGTGCAAAAGATCAATATGTTATTGGGTCAAAAGCTCAGTTGCAAACTTCTTTAGATTTAGCAAAAGCAGTATCAGCTAATGCTTCATCAACACAAGTTCAAGTTGACAATGCAGTAATTGCATTAAACCAAGCGTTAGCAACATTTGCAACTAAAAAAATTGTTCCCATAGACGCAGCAAATTTATTAGGGCAATGGACTTTTGATGAAGGAACTGGATCGACAGCAAAAGATTATTCTGGCAATAATTACAATGGGACTTTTGGATCTGCTGTTGCAGGTTTAGGTGGTCCAGCAGCAGGAGTAACAGGAACTGCATTACCAACTTGGACAACTGATAGATACGGAAATGCAAATAAAGCATTGGCATTTGACAAAGGCGCTAAAATTACAATTCCTTACACATCAGCTTTAAATCCTCAAAAAATGTCAATCTCTGTTTGGATAAATGTAGCTGAGAAAAAAGACGGAAACAGATTTATGGGATTACATTCTTGGAATGGATTTAAATTTGAAATTCAAGGAGGTAATTTACCTTTCTTTACAGGTAATACAGCCGATGGAACTTATGATAGAGATAATGCTGGAACTGCTGTAGATTTAAATAAATGGTACAATTTAGCTGTTACTTTTGGTGATGGAAAAACAACTTTCTACATTAATGGTGTATCTGTAAAAGCTTGGGACAACACTCCTGGAACATTAAAAGCAGTTATAGGACATGATTTAGTATTTGGTGTAGATTCTAGTAAATATGCTGCAACTCCAGCAAACTATGATACTGATAAAATTATTCCTGCAGAATGGGGTGGATTTTTCCACGGTTCATTAGATGATATCAGAATATACAAATCGGTATTGACTGATTCACAAGTTAAAAGTATCTATGATGCTGAAAAAGCTCCTTAAAACTATTCTTTTTTAGTATTGTAAGAAAAACTAATAGAGAAGTGTATAACCAAATCACTTCTCTATTTTTTTAAATTTTTTTTTAATAATTGTTCTGTAATTCAACGGAAAATTATTTTAATGCCCATTTTTTTTCAAAAATCATGCAATTCCTTTTTGATTTTAACCAAAATTATTTTATCCGAAACTAATGAAAAAGTTATTCTTAAACACAAACCATAAAATAAGACTTGTTTTCTTGCTTTTATTCTTTGTTTCTTGTTCAAAAAGCGAAGTTTCAAATCCTTCACCAGTTAAACCTATTGATAATTCAGTAAATCTGAGTCATTTTAATAAACTTTATAAGGAGATTGATTTTAATGGAAAAAAAGCTGCAATGGTATACATATACAGCCATTTTCCAGATTACGAACCTGTTATAGATCCTGACGAAGGGATTTCTTGTGTAGATGATGTAGCAAGAGCAATAATTGTATTGTCAGAATACATTGATGTTTACGGAACAACTCCTGATTTAATTGATAAAATAAAAAAATTAACCGAATTTGTGTTAGGCATGCAAAATGAAAATGGTTATTTCAACAATTTTGTTTTTGGCGATTTAAGTATAAATAAAACATTCTATACTTCAGTTGCAACTCTCGATTGGTGGTCTTTGCGAGCATTGTGGGGATTAGAAACTGCCTATCCATTATTAAAATCAGATGCCGATTTAAAACAAAGAATTGAACAATCTACAAGTAAGTTACTATCAAACATAAAAAGAGATTTGCCAATTACCAATCTACAAACTGAATTTATAAACGGTATTGAATATCCAACTTGGTTGCCACAAAAATATGCTTCAGATCAATCATCAGTATTAATTCTTGGCTTATTAAAAAATTATGAAAGAACGGCTGATACTAGTGACAAATTATTGATTGATGCTCTTGCTCAAGGAATTATGGTATTACAAAAAGGAGAAGGAGATAATTATCCTTATGGCGCTTTTATGAGTTATAAAAATTTATGGCATGCATGGGGAAACGATCAATCTTATGCTTTATTAAAGGCAGGAATAGCATTCAACAATCAAATTTATATTGATAATGCTCTCAAGGAAATAAACGGATTTTATCCTAAATTAATAAAAAGTGGTTACGCAGAAGCCTTTTCTATTCAAGCAGTTGGCAGCAATTTTTCAGAAATTTCGAGAATTAAATTTCCTCAAATTGCTTATGGAATTAGACCCATGGTTTCAGCTACAGCTACAGCCTATCAATACACAAAAAATAATAGTCAATTAACGCTTACAAAAAACATAGCCGCTTGGTTAACAGGAAGTAACGAGGCTAGTTTGCCCATGTACAATTCTGAAACGGGTGTTTTCTATGACGGAATTGTTAGCGCATCGGAAATAAACAGAAATTCAGGAGCTGAATCAACTATTGAAGGCTTGTGGATTTTATTACAATTAGAAAAATTAAAATAATACATAACAAAATGAAGGATATAGCAAAACGGTTTCCTCAAAATCCACTATTATCACCATCCGATTTACCTCCAAGTACCTCAGGTTTAGAAATCACCTGTTTACTTAATCCAGGCGTTTTTCGGTTTGATAACAAAACTTGGCTTTTAGTTAGAGTTGCCGAAAGACCCAAACAAAACGATACTTTCATTTCTTTTCCAATATTGACTGATTCTGGTAAAATAAAAATAATTGAAATCCCTAAAAATGATCCTGAACTAATTGCTAGTGATGCCCGAATCATTAATTATAAAGGAATCGATTATTTAACTACACTTTCTCATTTGCGATTAGTTTGTTCGGATGATGGAATTCAGTTTTATGAACCTAAAAATTATCCTACTCTAGTTGGCGAAGGAATTTTAGAAGCTTTCGGAATTGAAGATTGTCGCGTTGCATTGATTGATGGAACGTATTATTTAACTTTTACTTCTGTGTCAGATAACGGAGTTGGAGTTGGTTTAAGAACGACTACAGATTGGAAGGAATTTCAAAAACCAGGAATGATTTTACCTCCTCATAATAAGGATTGTGCCATTTTTGAAGGAAAAATTAATGGACAATTCTATGCTTTACATCGTCCAAGTAGCGTAGAAATTGGAGGTAACTATATCTGGATTGCTTCATCACCAGACGGAATACATTGGGGAAATCACAAATGTATAATTAAAACTAGAAAAGGACATTGGGATTCAGCAAGAGTTGGTGCAGGAGCCTCTCCAATAAAAACCGAAAAAGGTTGGTTAGAAATTTACCACGGAGCGAATCACGATCATCAATATTGTTTGGGTGCTTTTTTAATGGATTTAGAAGATCCTTCAAAGGTAATCGCCAGAACAGAAGAACCCATTATGGTGCCTTCGACAAGCTATGAGTTAAGTGGGTTTTTCGGAAATGTTGTGTTTACCAATGGGCATGTTGTGCATCCTGACGGAGAGACGATTACTGTTTATTATGGAGCATCCGACGAATTTGTTTGTGGTGCCGACTTTTCAATTGCAGCAATTTATTCACTTTTAAAATTTAACTAATGCTAAAAAAAATTAGAAACGAAATTAGTCACTTTAAAGGCCAGTCTCACAATTTTCAAATTCTGATTTTAACCAATATGGTTTATGCCTTGGTTCTGCCGGTAATAGATATTTTTGTAGCGGCCTATATTATGCGAAACTCTAGCGACACTTCAAAAGTAGTTATATACCAATTGGCCATTTATACTGGAATTCCGCTTACTTTTTTACTGAATGGTTTTCTATTAAAACATTTTAATATCCGAAAACTATACTCTGCTGGAATGATGCTTAGTGGTGTTTCGATGATTATCATGATGTCATTAAAAACGCTAGATTTAACCGGAATAGGAATAGCGGGGATTACTATGGGACTTTCCTTTGGTTTGTATTGGTCCAATAGAGATTACCTTGCACTTGCTATTACGAATGATAAAAACAGGAATTATTATTATGGGTTAGAGACTTTCATTTATACCATTATTGCAATAGCTATCCCAGCAACTATCGGCTGGTTTATTCAATCCAAAACAGGAGAAGCCGAAAAACATGCCGCTTATTTAACTATTACTGGAATTGTTTTTTTGATTACTATTACGGCTTCGATTGTTTGTTTTAGAGGAAATTTTGAAAATCCCATCCAAAAAAAATATATCTTTTTTAAGTTTCACTCTTTATGGTACAAGCTATTGTCTTTAGCAACATTCAAAGGTTTAGCACAAGGATTTCTGGTAACTGCACCAGCAATGTTGATATTTAAATTATTAGGAGAAGAAGGCGCTTTAGGAAAAGCACAATCCATTGGTGCAGTTCTGGCGGCAATAATTATCTATTTATTAGGGAGATTTTCCAAGCCATCGGATAGAATAAAAATATTCACGGCTGGATTAATATTGTTTGCTTTAGGAGCTTGCTTAAACGGCTTTCTTTATAATAAAACTGGGGTAATAATATTTCTCTTACTATTGCTTATTGCAAAACCATTGATGGATTTAGCCTATTTTCCTATTCAATTAAAAGTTATTGATATTGTTTCGCATATTGAAAAAAGAGGTGAATTCACTTATATTTTAAACCATGAAGCTGGTTTGTATGCTGGACGATTATTGGGGGCTGGAACATTTTTAGTGTTGTATTATACCATATCCGAAGACTTTGCACTACGGTATGCGATAGGAATAATTGCCTTATTACAATTATGTTCTATTTATATCAGCAAAAAAATCATTGCCGAAGGAAATTTACTTTCACCGGAAGAATCCGTAATTGACAGCAAGGTGATGAGTGAAGTTGCCGAGAAATTAGTTTAAAATTTTTATCTTACGTCAGTTCGAGTGTTTTTTGTGTAGTAAAACGGAACAAAAAATGTATCGAGAACAAATAATCTATCTGGTTTTTCAACTAAATCAAACAAAATATGAATACTATTTTCAAAATCCCTTTCGTTGGTCTGTTTTTTATCCTTTTCGGGATAAACGGAATAGCACAAGTCCAACAACAAAAGATTGCTCGTGTCGATCAAATGCCCAACTTACCGCAACCGATGGAAATCATTGACTATAAAAAACTGGCAGTGAGTTTTGACAGTACAGTTTATGATTTTAATGCCAAAGGTAAATTTTGGCCAATGGTATGGATTGACAGTACTAAAAAGAATTTCTCTCAAAATGTTGTAGGATTATATACTGCTGTTGGTGACGTTCGGCAAGGAACCAACAACAAAGGTATGTTTCATGAAGCTCTTGCCACAATGGGAGCAACTTTAGGAGCCAGTTTGATTGGAATTGATAAGAGTAAGCAAAAAAATTATGTTGGAATGCTCAAAAACTATTACAATTCAGAAACTGGTTGGAATATTATGATGAATAATACCTGTCCTGAAGTCGCTTTATTGGGCGGTGGTTACGGTCGTGACTGGTGGTATGACGTGTATCCGAATCTTTTGTTTTATGCCGTTTATGACCAGTATCCTAATGAACCTGGTTTTGACGAAATTGCCAGAAGCATCGCCGACAAGTTTTATGAAGCAGATATAATTTTGAATGGAAACTATGATTATTCCTATTTTGATTATGGCAAAATGAAACCCATGAAAAATAACATCTGTGCCCAGCCCGATGCCGCTGCGGGTCACGCCTGGGTTTTATATGCCGCTTATAAAAAATTTGGTGATACAAAATATTTGAAAGGTGCTATTAGCGCATTGACGGCTTTGCAATCGCAACCCATAAATCCAACGTACGAATTATTGATGCCTTTCGGAGCTTATTTGTCGGCAAGAATTAACGCTGAAGAAGGCAAGAATTTCGATACCAATAAAATGTTAGGTTGGACTTTTGACGGAACAGCGATATGTCGTGAAGGCTGGGGCGTTTTGGTGGGCAACTGGAATGGAATAGCTATTTCGGGAACAGTTGGTAGTACCGTAGATCACGGCGGTTATGGTTTCTTGATGAATACTTATGATATGGCTTGGCCAATGGTGCCTATGGTGCGATACAATCAATCCTATGCAACAGCCATTGGAAAATGGATGTTGAACGCCGCAAATGCATCACGATTTTTTTATCCCAAATATATGCCAGATGAACATGAAACGATTCCGCAACTGGCCGAGGTTACCAAGGGAGTAATTGGATATGAAGGGATTATTAAAAAGTCGAGTTATAAGGCGCATGAAAATTTAGAAGCACCTGTAGCTCAAGGTGATGGCCCGCTTTGGATGCCAGGTCAAAATCCCGAAGAATCCCAGTTTAGCGTTTATGGTAGCGGACATGTTGGTATTTTTGGAAGTATTATCCGCACAACCAATGTTAAGGGGATTCTTCAATTAAACTTATTGGCAACGGATTTCTTTAGCGAAAAAGCCTATCCTTCTTTTTTATATTACAATCCCTATAATACCAAGAAAAAAGTTTCCATTAATGTAGAACATGGGGCGAAAGTAGATTTATACAATACTGTCACCGGAAGTTTTGTGGCGCGCAACGTTTCGTCTTCCAAAAAAATTAAACTGGCACCCGAAAGCGCAGTTGTAATTGTATGTGTTCCGTCAGACGGAAAAATAACTTATGAAGGTGCTAAAATGCTGGTAGATGGTATTGAAGTAGATTATATGGTGAAGCAAAAAAAATAAAAGCACTTACTAATGAATCCTAAAATTGTAATTGCAACATTCATTTATTTTCTCTTGTTTAACATTAATTATGTAAAAGCACAACATGTTGCCGTTTCCAAAAAATGGTGGAAAGAAACTGTGTTTTATCAAATCTACATGCCCAGTTATGCCGATAGTAATGGAGATGGATTTGTTGATTTTAGAGGGATGACTAAATGAAAGAAGGTATAAAGGAGCAACTTAATGATATGAATCAAACAGGAATTTACGCTGCGATGTGAAAGATAAAATCGGTTATCAATGATTATAAGAATCGTTTTGTTGTGGGAGAAATTGGAAGCCAAAAACAGTTGTTATTAATTTTATCGTATTTATTTATCTGATGCAAAAAAAGGAAATTGGAGTGTTTACTATGAAACTAAAAAAAGGCGCTTTTTTACATTTAAAAAACAAGATTTTATCCATAGATTGTTGATTTGTATACAATTGAACTAAAACCTTAACTCTGAATCGTTATACCATTCAACAAATCAACAAAAATTATTTTCCTATTTTACATGGTTACTTTTAACTAATTCCCTTACGGAATAAAAAACAAAATTTCACAAAACAACCATTTTTAAATAGTCTATTTTTCTATATTTACAGAAACAATAGATTTAGATGACCATTCAACAGTATCTTACTAAAATAAATACCCTTTACATAACAGGTAACGCAAGAGAACATTCCTATCGTGGCGATTTGCAAAACTTGATTATGGCAATTTTGCCCGATGTTTTGGTTACAAATGAACCCGCAAGAGTAGATTGTGGCGCACCTGATTATGTGTTAACTCGCAAAGAAGTTCCCATTGGCTATATTGAGGCAAAAGACATTGGTGTCGATTTAAAAGACAAAAAACTCAAAGAACAATTTGACCGCTATAAATCAGGTTTAACCAATTTGATTTTTACCGATTATTTAGATTTCCATTTTTATAAAGACGGCGAGTTTATAACCAAAATAGCCATTGCATCCTTAAAATTCCCCTCCTTTGGAGGGGTGCCCGCAGGGCGGGGTGGTTCTATCTTCTTCAACACAAAAACAACCCGACCTATTTATAAAAAAACAACCTATTTATTTTAACACAATAACAGATCTACCTTATAATCCAGAATTAAAACCAAGAGCTAAAGAACTTCGTTATGCTAATAACTTGTCAGAAGTGCTTTTTTGGACACGAGTACATAAGGGTCATTTTCATAAATTAGATTTTGACCGCCAGCGAGTTATAGGAAATTATATTGTAGATTTCTATGTTAAAAAATTAGGGCTAATAATTGAAATTGACGGCAGTAGTCATGATGATAAAGAAGTTTATGATGCACAACGTCAAGCCTATTTAGAATCATTAGGTTTGCGTGTATGCAGAATTTTAGTTTCTGATGTATTAAATAACATGACAAAAGCATTAAATAACGTGGAGGAATTTATAATTAAAAATTATAGTGATAAAGTAGAAAAACCACCCCACCCTGCGGGCACCCCTCCAAAGGAGGGGAATGTAGGACGTGTTTACATTAACGAAACACAATACTTTGCCAACGTTCCGCAAGTAGAATGGAACTTTTATATTGGTGGCTATCAACCCGCTCAAAAATGGCTAAAAGACCGTAAAGAAAGAGAATTGAGTTATGAAGATATTTTGCACTATCAAAAAATTATTGTGGCTTTGAGCGAAACAGATAGGATTATGAAGGAGATAGATACAATTGAGATTTAAATTAAGGCAGAATTTTTAAACACCAAAAAAAAAAGATTTTTATCTTTGCAAAGTAATTAAACGATACAGCACTGGGTTGTAGTCCCTTTGAAATGGTTGTTTAGTTATTTTTATCATTAATAAATGAAGTCTAATGGCGAATCATTGAACCTTTTAGGTCAATCTCGTCCTAAATTAGACTTCATTTTTTTTATATCCGAAAAATGGGAAACTTTCTGGTATTGATTGGGGGAAAATCAGTCATACAGATAAAGAGAGAGATTTAAAAACTCACTTCAGGAACTTTTATCCAAATGGACATAGGGGAACATCATAACTGATTGGTCTTGATTTGTGGGAATCGTTTCCGAAATATGGCTAGATACAGATACCAAAAACCCTTCTAGTGAAAAAGATAACATTCGTTTACATGATGGTATTGGGAGATAAATATGGACAAAATAAAAAATCTCTAAACCGTTACTGTAAAACGATTTAGAGATTTTTTTGTGCGGATAATAGGACTCGAACCTACACGCCTTGCGGCACCAGATCCTAAGTCTGGCATGTCTACCAATTTCACCATATCCGCGAAATATGAGTGCAAATATAATCATATCTTCTAACTTTCAAAGGAATTTTTTCGAAAAATAATTATTCTCTTTTTTGTACTTTTGATAGTATAAATAAAGCAACTTATGAGTCCTATAAAAACATACGTACAAGAGCATAAAGACCGATTCATTAATGAATTAATAGAATTATTAAAAATACCTTCTGTTAGTGCCGATACTGCCTATTCGCATGATGTTATACTTACTGCCGATGCTGTAAAAGTAAGTTTAGAAAACGCGGGTTGTAATTTTGTAGAAATTTGCGATACGCCGGGTTACCCAATAGTTTTTGGTGAACATATTATTGACAAAAATTTGCCTACTGTTTTGGTATACGGGCATTATGATGTACAACCTCCAGACCCATTAGAACTTTGGACTTCGCCTCCTTTTGAACCTGTTATTAAAACCACTGAAATTCACCCTGAAGGTGCCATTTTTGCGCGCGGTTCTTGTGATGATAAAGGACAAATGTACATGCATATAAAGGCTTTAGAATATATGATACATTCTAATTCTTTGCCTTGCAATGTCAAATTTATGATTGAGGGGGAGGAAGAAATAGGCTCTAAAAGTTTAAGTTGGTTTGTAGAACGCAATCAAAGTAAACTAAGCTGCGATGTAATTTTAATTTCTGATACAGGAATGATATCCAATCAACAACCATCTATTACAACCGGTTTACGCGGATTGAGTTATGTGGAAGTAGAAGTTACAGGGCCAAATAGAGATTTACATTCCGGATTATATGGTGGAGCTGTGGCTAACCCAATAAATGTATTGGCTAAAATGATAGCTTCACTTCATGATGAAAACAATCATATTACTATTCCTGGTTTTTATGATAACGTTGAAGAGTTATCTTTAGAAGAGAGAGCTGAAATGGCAAAAGCTCCTTTCAGTTTAGATAATTACAAAAAAGCATTAGACATTGAAGCTGTTTATGGCGAAAGTGGCTATGTTACCAACGAAAGAAACTCCATTCGCCCTACATTAGATGTAAACGGAATTTGGGGCGGTTATACTGGCGAAGGTGCTAAAACCGTAATTGCGAGCAAAGCCTATGCTAAAATTTCGATGCGATTAGTTCCTAATCAGGATTGGGAAACCATTACCGAATTGTTTATCAAACATTTCATTAGTATTGCTCCTGCTGGCGTTACCGTAAAAGTAAAACCGCATCATGGTGGGCAAGGATATGTAACGCCAATTGATAGTATTGGTTATAAAGCTGCTAATAAAGCTTATACAGAAACCTTTGGAGTGCCTGCAATTCCAGTTCGATCAGGTGGCAGCATTCCTATTGTTGCCTTGTTTGAAAAAGAACTTAAATCAAAAACAATATTAATGGGATTTGGTTTAGATTCTGATGCGATTCATTCACCTAATGAGCATTTCGGAATTTTTAATTATCTGAAAGGAATTGAAACGATTCCTTTATTTTATAAATATTTTGTAGAGTTAAGTAAGTAATTTTTATCTGAAAAGCACGACTAATTTATTGAGAATATCATTTTAAATCTTCGATTCATGGTAAGACTATTTAAGATTGGACTATTATTTATTGTTTCAATTAATTGTGGCTGTAAAACAAATCAAATGGTTAACAAGGAAAGAAATGGCAAATGGATTTTTAGTGATACTATAAATAATATTGTATATAAGTCAAAAGGAAAATATAAAAACGGAATTGAGCAAAAAACTTGGCGCTATTTTGCAAATAACAAACGAATTAAAAAAGAAAAGTATAAAAATGAAGTTTGTTATACTACCAATTTTTTTGATAATGGAAGACTAAAATCTAAAGGAAAAACCCAGATGATTACTGTAAACAAAGAGATTCATTGGTTTTATTTTGGTGATTGGCAGTTCTATGATGAGTCCGGAAAACTAATCGAAATAAAAAAATTTGTAAAAGGAGAATGGGTAAACGAACCTCTTTAATGGGTTACTTTGTTTTATTCTTCTCCTCAATCCATCGAGACATATATTTGGTACTCGATAAAGTATGATGTAAAAGAATTGCTCCCATAAAGTTATCCATTCGATGTTGTTCTATGTTTTCTTGAATCAATAAAATGTGATTGATAAAATTATCAGCAAAAAGAGTTTTACCATACCGTTGGTTTACAATTTGAATTCCGTTTTGCTGGGCTTTTTTCCAAAGTCCCTCATTTTGATACAATTGTATCGCTGCATTAGCAATATCTTCAGCGTCATCGGTAATAATTCCGTTCCAAGGTAAAGTACCATGCATCGATTCAGCTCCTACAGTGGTTGTTACACTTGGGGTTCCGCATTGCATGGCTTCAATAAGCTTCCCTTTTGCACCCGCCCCAAAACGTACAGGCGCTAATACCACTCTTGCTTTTTTTACTTCTGTTGCTGCATTATGGGCTCTTCCTAAAATTAAAAAACGGTCTTCAGGTTTATGCAATTGCCATACTTTTTGCGAAGGATAGGCTCCGTAAATTAGCATTGAAGCCTCAGGTAATTTTTTTTGGATTAACGGCCAAAGGGTTTCTTTTAAATATTGAACCGCATTCCAATTAGGTTCATGAAGAAAATTACCAATAAATATAAAATCCTTTCGTTCATGAAATTTGGGTAAATTTTCAATAGCTTTCTCATCAATACTATCCACTAAAAAAGGAAGATAATAGAGGATTTTAGTGTCTATTTTAAAATGATTTTGAAGGATTGTAATTTCAATTTCCGAAATCAATAATGAAACATCACATCGCAAAATACTTGCTATTTCTCTTTTAGCAGTTTCTGAATACAAATCTGAAGGTTGAAATTCTTTTTTCTCTTTACTCGCTTTCTGACGTGCTAGTCTTAAAGTATGTAGGTCTATGGTATCTAATATTCGTATTGCAGTTGGGCAGTTTTCGGCAACACGCCAGCCAAATTGTTCTTCGACTATAAAACGATCAAACAAAACAATGCTAGGATTTAATTCTTGTATAAAAGTATCAAAACTAGAGTCATTGATAGCAATAGGAACTTTTTTTACTCCAATGCTAGTCACATCAAACATAAATTCACTATCGGCTGCTGCGCTTGCAAAAGTAATGTTCCAATTTTGTTCCTGAAACAACTCTATTAGTTGTATCATTCGGGTTCCCGCACCTGAAGAATTAGGCTCGGGCCATACAAAACCTATAATTAAAACTTCTTGTTGCATGAAGAAATATTCTGAAAAGTGATGCAAAATAAGGCTATTTTTCTTTTAAAATAAATGATAGCAACACAAATTTTTATTAGGTCAACTTAAAACAAATCAACAATTTAAAACATTTGGTAACATTTGGCGTTAAAATTGTACTAAACAATCAATCATCAATCTTTCCACCTTTGGTGGATTAAAATCAATCATCATGTTACAATCCTTTTTTATTCTATGCTCCGGAGCTGACAAAAATCTAATCGAAGGCTGCTCAGAGGGCGAAAAAACCAAGTATGTTGGTATAGGCACAACTGTTTTTTTTACTGCAGTTATGGCTTTTATTGCTAGTAGTTATGCGCTATTTACCGTTTTTGACAATCCATTTATGGCAATGGGATTTGGAATAGTTTGGGGATTATTAATTTTTAATTTAGACCGATTCATTGTTTCTACTATTCGAAAAAGAGACCGTTTTAGCAGCGAATTTTTTCAAGCAACTCCAAGGATTATTTTGGCAATCATAATTGCAATTGTAATTTCAAAACCATTGGAAATTAAAATCTTTGAAAAAGAAATTAATACTGTTTTATTGAAAGAAAAAAATGCAATGACTCTTAAAAATAAAAAAGAAATTGCTTCTTATTTTAAATCGGATTTAGACAACATCAAAGCCGAAACAGATAAATTGAAAGCTGAAATTACAAACAAAGAAAAAGAAGTCAATTCTTTATACGAAACTTATATAGCAGAAGCAGAAGGTACCAAAGGCACAATGAAATTAGGTAAAGGACCCGTTTTTAAAGAAAAAATCGCCAAACACAACCTTGCATTTGCTGAATTAGATACAATAAAAAAAAGAAATTTAGCTAAAATTGTAGTTAATGAAAAAAATGCCAAAACATTACAAACTGATTTGGACAAGAAAGTAATCGAAACTCAGCCAATTATTGATGGTTTCGACGGATTAATGGCTAGAATAAATGCCTTGAACAAATTGCCTTGGCTGCCTTCCTTTTTTATAATGCTATTATTTTTAGCCATAGAAACTTCGCCAATAATTGCTAAATTACTTTCTCCCAAAGGCGAATACGATTATAAATTAGAAGATTTAGAAACTGCTTTAAAAACAACTTTAACTCAAAATAATTACCAACGAAATTTATTAATTCAAACCAGCGCTGCTATGCACGACAAGGTTTATGACGATATTGCTAAGGATAAAAAACTATATGATTTGCAACGTTCTAGAGCTTCAGAATTGTTAGAATTGCAAGCCAATGGATTTTTAGAAAAACAAAAGAAAACGTTGTGAAATTTAATTCAAAAGAGTTTTTTTAATGAAACTCTATTGTACTATCTAACAAATTGTTCCTCTTTTTTTACAATTTTAGGCAAGACTCCTTTTTTGGGATTTTTACTTATTATTGAATCTATATTTTTCTTTTGGCTTTCAATTTTTTGGCTTACTTCATTCAGCATTTTTTTATAATTTGTAATGTCTGACGAATAATATTTAGTGCTTTTTGCAAAAGTGATGCTGTCTGTTTTATATTTTTTATATATAAAATCATTCGATCTAAAACTTTGAAAGTCAAATGGATTTTGCGACTTCATTCCCTCAATAATTGCTAAGTCATAAAAAATAGCAACCATTTTATCTTCTTCTATAAGTCTGTCAGGCTTACTAATAGCATTGTCTTTGCAACTTATAAATAGGGTAATCAATAAAAATATAGCAAAAAAATTTTTCATGTTAAATATTGAATAAGCGTCATTAACTATTCTCTTTCAAACAATAATCGCTGTCCTTGAGGAGTATCTTTTACTTTAAAATTACTGTATACTAAATGTCCGTTGACAAAAGTATGCGTTATTCTCGATTTAAAAGTAAACCCTTCAAACGGAGACCAACCACATTTTGCTAAAATATTTTCTTTTTTTACGCTCCATGGCAGGCCTATATTTACAATCACTAAATCAGCATAAAAACCTACTTTTATAAAACCTCGTTTTTCAATTTTGAATATTTTTGCTGGATTATGAGCCATTTTTTCAACAATTTTTTCAATAGAAATTTTACCTTGATGATAGGCTTCGAACATCGCTACTACTGCGTGTTGAACTAGAGGTCCACCTGAAGGCGCTTTTGTGTAAAGGTTTTTCTTTTCCTCTAAAGTGTGCGGAGCGTGATCGGTAGCTACTACGTCAATTCGACCATCTATTAAGGCTTCCCAAAGCGCTTTTCGGTCGTTTTTTGTTTTAACCGCCGGATTCCATTTTATTAAATTGCCTTTGGTTTCATAATCTTCATCTGAAAACCATAAATGATGAATACAAACTTCGGCTGTAATTTGCTTTTTCTCTAGTGGAATTTTATTAGTAAATAAGTCTAATTCTTTAGCTGTAGAAATGTGAAATACATGCAAACGAGCACCTGTACTTTTAGCTAATTCAATTATTTTAACAGTCGACTTATAGCATGCTTCTACACTTCTGATTTCAGGATGAAATTTAACTGGAATATCGTCTCCATATTCTAACTTGAATTTTTCAAGATTGGCTTTTACCGTCAATTCATCTTCACTGTGAACTGCAATCAACAATTTTGTACTAGAAAATATCTTTTCTAATGACTCAGAACTATCCACCAACATATCACCTGTTGAAGACCCTAAGAAAAGTTTAAGCCCTGCAACATTTCTAGGATTTGTTTTTAAAATTTCTTCTAAATTATCATTTGTTCCGCCCATCATAAATGAATAATTGGCAAATGATTTCGCTGCTGCTAATTGGTATTTATCTTCAAGTAATTCTTGAGTTACAGCATTAGGGACGGTGTTGGGTTGTTCTATATAGGATGTGATTCCGCCAGCAACAGCTGCTCTAGATTCAGATGCGATATCTCCTTTATGAGTAAGTCCTGGTTCTCTAAAATGCACTTGATCATCGATTGCTCCGGGTATTAAATAATTTCCTTCGGCATCAATAATTTTAGTGGTTGCAGATTTTGCGCTAATTGTTTCCGAAATTTCAACAATATATTCATCTTCAATTAAAACGTCTCCTTGAAAGATCTGACCCTCGTTAACAATTTTGGCATTCTTTATTAAAATACGATTCATTTACTTTTATGCTTGCTTAAATATAAAACCAGAAACTAAATTTTATAATTGATTGAAAAATTTTCTTATTCTTAATGATATTACACCAAAAACGGCTTCCGTAATAATTGAATTACTCATTTTTGATTGTCCTTTTGTTCTATCGGTAAAAATAATTGGAACTTCTGTAATTTGAAATTTTTTCAGATAAGTCCTATACTTCATTTCTATTTGAAAAGCATATCCAATAAACCTAATTTTGTCTATGTTGACTGTTTCTAACACAATCCTTTTGTAGCAGATAAATCCTGCTGTGGCATCATGAATTTTCATTCCTGTAATCAATTTTACATAAATAGATGCAAAGTATGACATTAAAACTCGGTTTAAAGGCCAGTTTACAACATTAACCCCAGTCACGTATCTTGAACCAATAGCCATGTCAGCAGTATTAAAATGACATGCTTCATAAAGTTTTTCTAAGTCAGCTGGGTTGTGCGAAAAATCAGCATCCATTTCAAAAACATATTCGTATTTTCTTGCAAGTGCCCATTTAAAACCATGAACATAGGCTGTGCCTAATCCTGCTTTTTTTTCTCTTTGTTCTAAAAATAGTTTTCCTGAAAATTCTTTTTGAAGCTCAATTACTCTTTCGGCAGTACGATCAGGTGAATTGTCGTCAATAATTAAGACATGAAACTGTTTGTGTAATGAAAGAACAGTTCTAACTATGCTTTCTATATTCTCAATTTCGTTATAAGTCGGAATTATGACAACAGAATCAAACATGCTCTAAAAAAATTTAACGCAAAAATAAACTTTTTATAGCAGTTGACTATTAATAAAACTTTAAATTTTGACAAAATTCATATGCGATTAATATACTAACCCTTTTCTATAAACTTAATAACAAGAGAATAAATAACATAATAATTTAGTAATTTTGTCATCGTTATGAACGAAATTGTATTTCATCCTCGAGTATTAGAAAATAAAGATTGGGCTACTATATTATTTATAGTTGCTTTTGCATTAATTGCATTCGCTAAATCTGTTTTTGAAATTCGTTTTATTGATTTCTTAAAACTAATTGTTTCAGATAAGTATTTAAAAATCTACCGAGACAGCTCTCATCTGCTGAGCGGATTTAATATACTACTGTTTATTGTTCAGGTTGTCTCTATATCATTTTTTATACAACTAACACTGCATCATTTTGGGTTTGTTTCTAAAACCAATTGGATAGTTTTTATACAAATAACTACATTAATACTTTTTTTTATATTGTCAAAATTCTTGATTGAAATGATTATATCTACATCATTTAAAATAGAAGAATTCGCCGAGCAATATAATTTACAAAAAGTAAGTTATAGAACCTACATTGGTTTACTAATTCTTCCTGTTGACATTATTCTTTTTTATAACAATAATTCATCTCAATTCTTAATTTTGTTTTTTATTGCTATTATTTTAATAATTAACATCCTAACTTATATACTTTCTTTAAAAAACTACCAAAATTTAATATTTGGCAAGTTGTTTTATTTTATTTTGTATCTTTGCGCTCTTGAAATAGCGCCCTACTATTTCATCTATTATTGGTTTACAAAAAGTTAGCATATTAGAAAATGTCAAATATGAAAGTGAAAACAATTTTGGTGTCACAACCAGAGCCTAAAGTAGAGAATTCGCCATACTTTGAGCTGCAACAAAAGCATAAAGTAAAAGTTGATTTCAGACCTTTCATTCATGTAGAAGGGGTTAATGCAAAAGACGTAAGACTTCAGAAGATAGACCTTAATAACTATACCGCAATTATCTTAACCAGTAAAAATTCGGTTGATCACTTTTTTAGAGTGGCTGATGAGATGCGTTATAAAGTTCCTGAAGGTTTGAAATATTTTTGCCAATCTGAAGCCGTTGCATTTTATCTTCAAAAATACGTTATATACAGAAAGCGTAAAATTTATGTGGGTCAAAAAGATTTTGCAGATATGTCGCCTCTTATAAAAAAATATAAGGACGAAAAGTATTTATTACCTGCTTCTGATCAATTAAACGCAGACGCACCTCAAACTTTAAATAATCTTAAAGTTGATTGGACTCAAGCTGTTTTTTACAAAACAGTAATGAGCGACTTGTCTGATTTAGCTGATGTTTATTATGATATCTTGGCTTTCTTTAGTCCAACAGGGATTAAATCATTATTCATGAACTTCCCTACTTTTGAACAAAACAATACTAGAATAGCTGTTTTTGGAAGCACTACTCAAAAAGAAGCTTTAGAACATGGATTACGAATTGATATTTTAGCTCCAACCCCTGAAACTCCATCTATGACAATGGCTCTAGAAAGATATATAGCTGAAGCAAATAAAGGAAAATAAAATTTTAATAATGAATAAAAAAATCACGCCAAAAGCGTGATTTTTTTTGCAGAGAGGAAGGGATTCGAACCCTCGATATGTTGCCATATACACGCTTTCCAAGCGTGCGCCTTCAGCCACTCGGCCACCTCTCTAATTTATTTTAGGGTGCAAATAACCATAAAAAATCCGAGTAAATAAAATTTAACTTCAATTTTTATGATAATTCGCCTCTTATCGAAGTTTCGAAAATTGTTTTAAAAAGACTTGGCGCTACTTTTTGTCCTAGTAAATACATCAACTTTGTAATTGCAGCCTCAGTAGTACAGTCTTTCCCTGAAATGACACCTACTTTTTTGAGCATGATGCCTGTTTCATATTGCCCCATATTTACACTTCCACCTGAGCATTGGGTGACATTTACAACATGCAATCCTTTTTTAATTGCTGTTTTTAATGCTAAGAAAAACCACTCCTCTGTTGGAGCGTTACCCGAACCATAGGTTTCTAAAATTACTCCTTTTAGATTTGGAATATTTAAAATAGCTGAAAATATGGACTCATTTATTCCTGGAAACATTTTTACAATAACCACATTATTATCTAATTCTTTATGAACTTGTAATCTTTGCTTTTTGCTTTTTGATAAAAATAGTTCTTGATTAATTTTTAAATGAACCCCTGAAATAACTAAAGGTGGATAATTTGGTGATGAAAATGCATTAAAGTGTTCAGCATTTATTTTTGAGGTTCGGTTACCTCTATATAATTTATATTCAAAATACAAACATACTTCTTGAATTATAGCTGCTTTTTTATTTTGTAACGAAGCTATTTGAATGGCTGTAATTAGATTTTCTTTAGCATCTGTACGCAAATCTCCTATTGGCAATTGTGACCCAGTAAAAATGACAGGTTTAGTAAGATTTTCAAGCATAAAACTCAATGCCGATGCTGAATATGACATCGTATCTGAGCCATGCAAAACAACAAAACCATCGAATTTAGAATAATTATATTCAATAATCGTAGCAATTTTAATCCATTCTGAAGGATTCATATTAGATGAATCGATAGGAGTTTCAAATGAAATCGTTTCTATGGTACAATCTAAAAGCTTTAATTCGGGGATTTTTTCAGATATTTGACTAAAATTAAAAGCCTTTAAAACTCCAGTTTCAAAATCTTTCATCATACCGATAGTTCCACCAGTATAAATTAAAAGAATATTGGGTTTAGATGACATTTTGATATTTTAATTTATTGACCACCGGATTGGCATACATATTTAAAAAACCTTCTAAAGCGACGGGATTATTTCCGTCTATTTTAATTTCTAAACGCCTTTCAAAAAGAGACTTCTCATTTTCAGTATAAAAGTTGCTGAATTTATCTGTTTTATAAAGAATGTCATAAGCAATAAAATTGGTAGGCCAAAGTTTATAACTTTTTAAAATTGAATCATCAATCACCTGAGCTAAAGCCTGAATTTGTTTATTTGAATTATCAAATTCTTCATTAATAAAATCTAATTCAGTATTCAAGACTTCTCCAACATGAATGTGGATATGCTTCTTTTGACCTATAATTCCGCTCAATAAGGTCGTGAAATCTTCATTTTTTTCTTTGATGTAAATTTCATTATTTGCTTCAGCCATTAATTGAGGCATTTTCAAAGCATCTGTTGGGTCGTATTCGTAAGAAATAGATACAGGAACAATTTTTAATTTTTTAAAATATACCATCAAATTATCTTCGGTCGAACCCATAGAAAGCATCTTTAAAACTCCTGAGTGTGTAGCATCATTCCCATCTTTAGTTCTGCCTTCGCGCTGTGCAATCCATACAGAACGATTTTCTCTCAATAGTAATTGTCCAATATAATCAGACATTAATTTAGAACTTAAAAGCATTTCTCTAGGTGACAAACCTCGTTGAACAAGAAAGTTTCTGTTTAATTTTGCCAAAGTATGCATAAAAGCCTTTTTGACTAAATTGTCGCCGATAGCAGATGCTGTCATAACTAAACCATTGTCAAATAAGGAAGCATTTAATAGAGAGGTATCTAAAATAATATCTCTATGATTGGATATATATAAATAGGCTGTGTTTTTTTCTAATTTTTCAAAACCAGAAGTCGACAATCCATCGGAACTTTTTTCTAAGACTTTCTGAACCGATTGATAAATAAAATTACATTGAAAATCTCTTATTGAATGTGTCTTTTTGAGTTGCTCTTTCCAAACATTATCTTCAACATCAGGAAATGTAAAATTCATCAATGCTTTCATCATAGGATGATTCAATGAAGAGCATATCGCTTCATTTATTTCAGCATCATAGAAAGGACGAATTTTATCAAACTTTTGCATTTTTTAACATTTTTTTAAAATATACACAAATGAACGAAAATAAATTTAAAATTACCATTTGATTGCATTAAATCCCAAAAATTGCTTTAGAATTTTCTGTTGTAATTCGAGCAATTTCTTCAATGGGAACTTCATAAATTACAGACAGTCTTTCGGCAACAAGTTTGGTATAACTGCTTTCATTTCGTTTGCCACGAAAAGGAACTGGTGCCAAATAGGGAGAGTCCGTTTCTAAAACAATATTTTTAATATCAATATCTTTTAGAAATTGGTCTATTTTCCCATTTTTAAAAGTAGCAACGCCTCCAATTCCAAGTTTCATGTTTAAATCGATGGCTCGTTGTGCTTGTGAAAAATCACCTGTAAAGCAATGGAAAATTCCATACAAGTTAGCAGCACTTTCACTTTCCAAAACTTCAAAAACTTCATCAAATGCATCACGACAATGAATATTAATAGCGAGTTTATACTTTTTTGCCAATTGAATTTGATGTTGAAATGCATACTGTTGCTGCCTCAAAAAGGATTTGTCCCAAAACAAATCAATCCCAATTTCACCAATGGCATAAAACTTCTTTTTGGCAAGTTCAGCTTCAACATGCGCTAATTCTTCTAGATAATTTTCTTTAACGTACGTTGGATGTAAACCCATCATTAAGAAAACATTCTCAGGAAATTGAGCTTCCAAATCGTACATTTTTTGAGTATAATTAGAATCTATTGAAGGTATAAAAAACCGCGACACACCCGCTTCTATAGCACGTTGAATCACTACTGTTCGGTCTACATCAAATTCCTCAGAATAAAGATGGGTATGTGTGTCGGTGAGAATCATTTTTTTCTTGTTGATAGTGACAAAAATACTTCAAAAAAGGTTAAAAAAACGATGTACTTTTGTTACCTTGGATATTATAATCTTTGTTCAATATAAAAAATGAAAACCCTTCCTGACCTTCTTAAAAAAGAAAATTACAAAAGAATAAAATTTAAAGTTTCAAAAACCCAGCATTTACTATTAAAAGCTAGCTTAAACGGCATAAAAGGAAATTTTATATTAGATACAGGAGCCAGTAATAGTTGTGTAGGTTTTGAATGTATTGAATTATTTCAATTAACCGCTGGAAAGTCAAAAACTAAAGCGGCAGGAGCTGGAGCAACTGGAATGTTTACGCAAATTGCAAAAAACAATACATTACAACTTGGTACCTGGAAAAAAAATGATTTTCATTTGGTGATTTTTGATTTATCACACGTAAATGAAGCTTTGACACAACACAAAGTAAAACCTGTTCATGGAATTATTGGGGCTGATATCTTGTTACAAGGAAAAGGAATTATAGATTATTTTAATCATTATTTGTATTTGAAATAAAAAAGTCATAAACTCTTTAAAAATTCCAAATTTCAGATTCTAAATTCTAAATTCAAATCAAAATGGATATAAGGATTCAATCGAATTTAAGGTTTTTTTTGTATGAAATTGTATATTACTCGTTTTAACAATCTTAATAATATTGGAATAATATCTTAACAACAGACTATCATTTATAAATACAAAAAAAAGCATCAAAAAACAACTAATAATCCCTAATTTAAATGCTCGAGCAATACAAGCTAAAAATGAAAACCTACAAAACTAAAAACAGCACCAAAAAAATTTGGTGCTGTTTAATTTATTTTATCCAGTAATCCGTATCTATTTTTTAATATTGGATATTACTGAAACTTATCTCTTTACCAATCGTAAAGATTTTACTTTATTCCCTTGTGATACAATAACATTGTATACTCCTGCAGGATAATTACGACCTACTTCTTGAACACTTAGTTCTGATGAGGTAGCTTTACGAACTTCTAATTGACGTCCTATCATATCGTACACTTTCATCTCAACTTGATCGTCACTTGAACTCTCGATGTCTAAACTAAAGTGTGATGCAAAAGGATTAGGGAACGCTTTCGCTGTAAAAACTGTGTCACTTACCGAATTGTCTGTCATTCTCGCTATAGGTGTACTTAGGGTACATGAAGGCCCAAATAGCCTGTCTATTCCATTTGTAGTAGGATAAACTCCGTTAATCCTAACAGATACTCTTACAGAATAGGTTTGATTTAAAGTAGCTCCTGGTACGTTATTGAATACAAACACTGGATTAGCCATATTTGTAACTTCAAGTCCTAC
This sequence comes from Flavobacteriaceae bacterium, assembly GCA_947457255.1. GTDB lineage: Bacteria > Bacteroidota > Bacteroidia > Flavobacteriales > Flavobacteriaceae > Flavobacterium. The sequence goes on along the minus strand of CANGUZ010000021.1, from coordinate 52 downwards.
TGGAGAACCTAAATTTCCTCCGCTAACTTCATAAAAATAGGCATCTGCTCCG
>CANGUZ010000020.1 GCA_947457255.1 Flavobacteriaceae bacterium | reverse complement strand
CAACAGAGTATTCTCCTTTACCACAACCCAATTCTAAAACTAAAGAATTGTTGTTTTTGAAAAATTCAGCATTCCATTTTCCTTTCAGCGGAAAAGCACCCGATACCACTTCCTCTCTTGTTGGTTGAAAAACATTTTCGAATGTTTCGTTTTCCTTGAATCTTTTTAACTTATTTTTACTTCCCACGATTTAATTTAATGTTTTCACAAAATTAAGGAAATATACAAGACTAGAAATGTTTTTATCTTGCAGTTTTAAAAATAGACGCATTACAAAAAATGGCTTTAACACTATCTTCAAAAAATATTTTAGTCGCTCCACTAAACTGGGGTTTAGGTCATGCTACACGTTGTATTCCTATTATAAAAGCATTGGAAGAAAATGGATTTACCCCAATAATTGCTTCAGATGGAGTAGCGTTAGCCATGTTACGAAAAGAATTTCCCCATCTTAAAGCCTTAGAATTGCCTTCATACGAAATTGAATATGCTAAAAATGGCGCCAATTTTAAGTGGAAAATGCTGAAAAACACTCCAAAAATGATAGAAGCCATTTTAGACGAAAAAAAAATGGTGAAAAAATGGGTAAAAGAATTTAATTTAACCGGAATCATCTCAGACAATAGGTTAGGAGTTTTTAATAAAAAAGTACAATCGGTTTTTATTACGCATCAATTGAATGTTTTGACAGGCAATACAACCTGGCTAACCAGTATGCTCCATCAACAAGCTATTGATAAATTTGATGAATGTTGGGTGCCTGATTTTGAAGAGGAACCAAACTTAACCGGAAAATTAGGTCATTTGAAAAAAGAATATTTAAAGGTAAAGTATATAGGGCCTTTGAGTCGTTTTGAAAAAAAAGAGTGTCCAATACAATATGATTTAATGGTAATTTTATCAGGTCCTGATCCTCAACGTGGCATGCTTGAAGAAATTTTATCGAAAAAGTTGTTAGATTATAAAGAAAGAGTAATTTTTATAAAAGGAAAAGTAGAAAGTGTTCAAACTAAAGAACAGGTAGGAAACATATTGTATTATAACTTCATGACATCTAATGAATTAGAACAAGCTTTTAATGAAAGTAAAGTAGTGCTTTGCCGATCAGGATATACCACCATCATGGATTTAGCAAAGCTAAGAAAAAAAGCTTTTTTTATTCCTACTCCGGGGCAATATGAACAGGAGTATTTAGCCCGAAAATTAAAAAAAACAGGTTTGGTTCCTTATGCAAAGCAAGACGATTTTACAATCGAGGATGTGTCGCAAACATTAGTTTATAAAGGATTACAAATAGAAGAAAAACCCATTCATTGGAAGAATTTATTTTGCCTTTTTAAGAGTGAAGGAAAACTCTGAACCAACCCCAAATTCGCTTTCTATGTAAATGCGTTCCTGATGGGCTTCTATAATATGTTTTACAATTGAAAGTCCTAGTCCTGAACCACCTTGACTTCTAGCACCACTTTTGTCGACTCTGAAAAACCGTTCAAAAAGGCGAGAAATGTTTTTTGCTTCAATGCCCTCTCCGTTGTCCTTTACCCGAACTATAACTTTGTCATCAGTAAGATTTTCTATACTAACTTCGGTTGACCCTTTTTCTTTACCGTATTTTATAGAGTTTACTACTAAATTTATTACTACTTGTTCTAATTTTTCACGATCACCAATAACCATAATAGGCTTGTTGTATTTCATGTCGAATAATAGTAAAATGTCTTTTTTTGACGCCTCCATTTCAAGTAAGTCAAAAACATTTTGAACTAAACTTACAATATTAAACGGAACCATTTCAATATTTAAATCACCAGCTTCAAGTTTTGTAATCATATCTAAATCTTGAACGATATAAATTAAACGCTCAACTCCTTTTTCTGCGCGTTCTAAATATTTTTTTCTAATGTTTTTATCATTTATTCCCCCATCTAATAGCGTAGAGATGTATCCTTGAACAGTAAATAGAGGGGTTTTAAGTTCGTGGGAAACATTGCCTAAAAATTCGCGACGGTACTCTTCACGTACTTTAAGCATTTCTATTTCAAGTTTTTTATCGGTGGCAAATTTCTTAACTTCTCTGGTAAGGGTTGCCATATCTGTGGTTATGGGCTGATTTCTAAAGTTGGAGGATTCTAGTAACGAAACATCATCGTAAATCTTTTTTACCCTTCTATAGATGAAATGTTCTACGCGGTATTGCATTACAAAAAACGAAAAAGTGGCTATAGCCATTGCAAAACAGAATGTAAACAACAGCGAAAATTCGAAGAAAAAGTAGGTTAAAAGTGCCACTAAACCACTCGAAAAAAGAGTAATGTATAAAGAAGAAACTACTGCAAACTTGTATGTTTTTTTAAAACTTATTGTCATTTAAACTTCAAACTTATATCCTACACCTTTTATGGTTTTGAAAAAATCATCGCCAATTTTTTCTCTTAATTTTCGGATATGAACGTCTATCGTTCTTCCTCCAACAATTACTTCATTACCCCAAACTTTATCAAGAATTTCTTCTCTTTTAAATACTTTTCCAGGTTTAGAAGCTAACAAATAAAACAATTCAAATTCTTTTCTTGGTAAAACAATTTCGATATCGTCTTTTTTAATTTTATATTCTTCTCGATTTATTTCTATTCCTCCCACATTTAGGGTTTCAGAGTTCACCTTTTCGTCTTCCTTAAGACGTCTCAATAAGGCTTTAACTTTACTAACTAATAATTTTGGTTTTATAGGCTTAGTAATATAATCGTCAGCACCAGCATCAAAACCAGCCACTTGCGAATAGTCTTCGCTTCTTGCAGTTAGAAAAGTAATAATAACTTGACTTAATTCAGGGATTTTTCTAATAGCTTCGCAGGCTTCCATACCGTCCATTTCGGGCATCATAACATCCATTATAATAAGATGAGGCAGCTCTTTTTTAGCTTTTGCTATAGCATCTTTACCGTTTACTGCAGTAACAATTTTATATCCTTCTTGACTTAAATTATATCCTACAATTTCAAGAATATCTTGTTCGTCATCAACTAATAAAATGGTAATGTCTTTTTTCTTCATGATTGCAAAATTGATTGATTTCGAATGTAAAAGTAAAGATAAAACAATACTAACAAACTTTTTTACGCTAATTTAATCTCTTAACAATTCCGTAATAATAAAGAAACTTAATAGTAACAAGCAAGTAACATCAACTTTACTTTACAGGTGTAAGTTTGCAAAAAATTTAAACACCCTTTACATGAAATTTAACTTTTTATCTACAATTCTGATTATTTGCTCTTTTGCAAATGCACAAACTAAAGGAACAATTTACGGAACAATTACTGATAAAGAAGCTAATAATGCCCCATTACCTTTTGCTAATGTAGTAATTAAAAATACTTCTACAGGAGTAACTTCAGATGAGAAAGGGAAATACACAATTAGTGTTAATCCAGGAAGTATCACGCTTGTTTTTAGTTTTCTTGGTTATGATAATATAGAAGTTCCTGTTACTATAGCAGCGGGAGAAAAAGTAAATATTAATAAAGCAATGGGTTCAGGAGGTTATAAATTACAGGACGTTGTAATTAAATCGAATGGAGGAAGTCGTGAAAAAGAAACTGCACTGTTATTAGACCAAAAAAAAGCGGTAGAAATTAAACAAAGTATTGGCGCACAGGAAATGGCAAGAAAAGGAGTAAGTGATGTTGCCGCAGCGATCATAAAGACTACAGGAATAACAAAACAGGAGGGTACAGGAAATATTTTTGTTCGTGGTTTAGGAGATCGATATAATTCAACAACCATGAACGGTCTGCCTATTCCTTCTAACAACCCTGAAAAAAAGAATATCAATTTAGATATATTTAGTACTGATATAGTAGAGTCGGTTGGTATAGATAAAGTATACGGAAGTAAGCTTTATGGTGATTTTGCTGGCGGAAATGTTGATATCGTTTCTAAAGAATTTAAAGGGAAAAGTTATTTAAAAGTAGATATCGGTTCAAAAGGAAATAGTAATGCTCTTGGATTAGATGAATTCTCTTTACAAAAAGGACAAAGCTGGACGGGTTTTAGCACAACTTCTCAACCAAATAATCCATTAGGGGCTTATAATTTTCAAAGCTTACAGTTAAACAAAGTATTTCCTTTTGCAGGAAGCCTAGGTTTATCAGGAGGAACATCTATTAGTGTTGGTGAAGAAGGTAAATTAAGTCTTTTTGGAACTGCAAATTACAGCAATGAATTTAATGCTGTTAGCAATGGTTCAGCAAAAGGTAGTGTTAATGGTCTTGGAGTTGCGAATAAAGACTTTTCTGAATTTAGACAGAATAGCTTTAACACAAACACAACAATTATGGGCAATATTGCCTATAAAATTAATACCAATAATAAAATAAATTTTAATTCAATTTTTATAAATACTTCAAACCAATCAAAAGAACAATATGAAGGTTTTATTGTAGATATTGCAAATGATGGAAACGGTTTATTAAGACGTTTTTTTTATGAAAGAAATCAATTAATAATTAACCAATTACTTGGCGAGCATAAATTAGGTGAAAAATATATTACAAATTGGGGAATTTCATACAATAGCGTAGAGAGCGATCAACCAGATAGGGTTCAAAATATTTTCCGTAAAGAAAATACAGGTTTTGTACTTTCTAACATCTCAAGACCAGATAACCACCGTTATTTTCAAAACATAAATGAAGATGAAATTGCTGCTAAAGCTAGTGTTGATTACAAATTTAAAAACAATAATGAAGGTGATTTTTTGGGAAAAATAACTTTTGGTTATAATTTTAGACTTAAAAACAGAGAATTATTGGCTAATCAATTTAACTTCAGAGCCAATCAAGGATTCGAAACTACTACAGTTGATCCAAATAATTTAGACTTATTTTACAATACACAAAATTTTACAAATAATGCATTTGAGATTACAACTTTTAGGGGAAACATTCAAGTGCCTAATGCAACTAAACCGCAATCCTACACTGGTGAATTATTGATAAACGCAGCTTTCATTAATACGGAATATAAATTTAAAAAATTAATTACAGTTTTAGGATTAAGAACTGAGCAAATTAGTCAAAAAGTAAATTGGGACACACAATTAGGAGATCTTGGAAATGATAAATTAGAGAAAACTGCTTTTTTACCAAGTTTAACAATGAAATATGAGTTAAATGAAAAGCAAAATTTAAGATTGGGAATGAACAAAACGTATACTTTACCCCAATTTAAAGAAAGAGCTTTATTTCTTTATGAAGAAGTTTTACAAGTAAAAATTGGTAATCCCGATTTATACGAATCAGATAATTATAATTTAGATTTGAAATGGGAATTTTTCCCTAAATCAGACGAAGTTGTATCGGTTACAGCCTTTGGTAAATATATTCAAAATCCTATAAACGAAATTACTATTGCCTCTTCTACCAATGACGTCTCCTTTGTAAATACTGGAAATACAGGTTATGCTACTGGAGCTGAATTTGAAGCAAGAAAAAATATATTTAATCAAGATAAAGAAAATGGAACAAAAATATCTTCTGGTTTAAATGTATCCTATTTACATACTTCTCAAGAACTTGATGCCGAAAAAATTCAAAGAGAAACCAATTATAATGTTGCATTTACTAATACAAAAAGTCCATTTACAGGTGCTTCAGACTTACTAATTAATGCAGACGTAACATTTTTTAAAGAATGGAATGAGAAAAATAGTTCCTACACTTCAACATTAACCTATACCCATTTCTCAGATAGAATAAATGCTATTGGAACTAATGGGAATGGAGATCTTGTTGATAAAGCGGTTGGAACATTAGATATGATTAACCGATTAAAGATAAATAAAAACTTAGGCCTATCCATAATAGCAAGAAATTTATTGGACCCTAAAATTGAGAGAATGCAAGAAAACTCAAATGGCGATGTAAAGATGTTAACCTATAAAAAAGGCATGACTTTTAGTTTTAACATTAACTATCAGTTTTAAGCATTTATAAATCTAAAACAATTATAAGCAGTTGAATTCAACTGCTTTTATGTTTGTTAATATTACTAACATTTACTTAACACTCAGAAAAGCTTTTATTAAACTAAAGTTCATATTTGCTTAACTTCATTTCATGAAATACAAACCATATTTGCACCTGAAAAACTATAAACAATAAACAACATGAAAAATTCAGTTTTAAATTTTTTTGGCATTTTAGCATTATCGGCTACATTATTAACGAGCTGTTCTAAAGATGACGAGAATAAAAATTCAAGCCCAAGCTCAACTTTTGTGATTAATGCGAACGACTTTAAAGGTCAAATTAACGATGGTGAAGTTATTTTAAATGCTACTACTGTTTACAAGCTTACAGGAAGATTACAAATTAATTCTGGAGCAACTCTAACTATTCCTGCAGGGACAAAAATAGAAGGAGTTGGAGGAACAGCTTCATTTATTGCCGTTGCACAGGGTGGAAAAATTAATGTAAATGGAACCGCTACAAATCCAGTTGTAATGACTAGTGGTTTAGCCACTAAAGCTCCCGGAGATTGGGGCGGTTTAGTAATTTGTGGTAAAGCTCCTATTAATAGAGTTACTGGAGGTGCATCTACAGCACAATCTGAAGTTGCTGAATTAACTTATGGTGGAGCAACATCTTCGGATAATTCGGGTACTATTAGATATTTGAGATTAGAGTATTGTGGAGCAGCTTTCAATAGCGAAAAAGAATTTAATGGTTTGTCATTATTTGGTGTTGGTTCTGGAACTACTGTAGAATTTGTTCAAGCATTTCATGGTTCTGATGATGGATTTGAATTTTTTGGAGGTACAGTAAATACGTCGAATTTAGTTTCTTTTGGAAACGAAGATGATCAATTTGATTGGACTGAAGGATGGAACGGAACCAATTCAAACTGGTATGGTAAAATTTCTTTCGGAAAAGGAAACAGAGGAATTGAAGCAGATAACTTTGAACAAGGATTTGCAAACACACCATTATCAAACCCTACAATCAACAATCTTACTTTAGTTGGCCCTGGAAGCGTTGCAGATGCTAAATCTTACCCTGAAAATGATGCTTTAAAATTAAGAAGAGGAACAAGAGGTGTATTTACAAATGTTGTTGTAAGCGGATGGGCAGATGGTTTTGATGTTGAACATGATGAAAGCATTGCAGGGGTTGGTACTGCATTAAAAGCAAATAATGTAACTTTTTCAGATGTTACACGTAAATCAACAGGAAGAACTACGGCTGTGCCGCCTGCAACAGCTGGTGTTAGTGCAGATGTTTCTGCTGTTTTTGCTGAAACAACTACGGCTACTGGAGCTGGAAATGGAGTTGAAATTCCATCATGGGCAACTGGTTGGACAACAGGATTGTAAAAAATCGAATTGAAAATGTTAAAATATCCCGAAAATTTCGGGATATTTTTTTTGGCTCAATATTTGAAATAATATTCATATCTTTGCACTATTACAAGTACTTATGAGAAAAAATTACTTTTACATACTTACGCTATTCCTATGTTTGTTTGCCCTGACAGCTTCTGCTCAGGACAATGCTAAACAACAGCCTAAACCCCAAGAAACTGCGGATGGACTTGGTTTTTATCCTAATCCTGTAAGTAATGGCAAAATATACATAACTTCAAAAACGACTGCAAATAAAGAAATTACCATTTTTGATGTTCTAGGGAAAAAAGTATTACAAACTTCTTTAAGTGCCAGAGAGCTGAATATTTCTAGTATTTCTCCAGGAGTTTACATCATAAAAATCAAGGAAGGCGATGCAAGCGCTACGCGAAAACTAATAATAAAATAGTTAATAAAATTCAGTCTTAACCTTTTTTTGTTGTTTTTTTCACACTGATTTATATCTTTAAGTAAAAATTCTTTATATATTTGTTGTCTAAATATTTTAAAATCATAATTATGAAAAAACTTTACACTTTATCATTAGCTTTAATTGCAATGTCAGGTTTTGCTCAATCTGTTGTTATTACTAAAGTTGTTGACGGAACTCTTTCAGGTGCTGGATGTGCTGGTACAACTGGTAGTTCGAGCCCAAAAGTAACTGAACTTTACGTTTCAGGAACAATTGATTTTACAAACTATAGAATTCAAACGGAGTCCAATGGAGCCGCTGATGCATCTGCAATTGCATGGAGTTCTGGTTTAGATTTAACACCCCTAGGTACAGTTACAAACTCATTTGTTTATTTAGTAGCTTCTGCTGGAACAGATTTGACTAAAACTTTTAACGAGATGTATCCTTCAATAACACTACCTACTGGTTTAGCTTCTGGAAGCATTCCCAACGGAAATGGAAATGACGCCTATAGAATAGTAATTACTGATGGAGCAACTCCAACACCTGCAGTTGTATCTATAGTAGACCAATTTGGAAATCCTCTAGATATTCCTGGTGGTTCAAGTGATATTTCTGCCGCTTGGGCATACCAAGACAGCTATGCTAGTCGTAAAAATGGAGTGGGTCCAAATGGCGGAACATTTGCAAATGATTCTTTTACTTATGGTGGAAACGCTGCTTTTGCAACTCCTAATAATAATTGTGAATTTATTAAAAATGCTATTGCTCTTGGAGGTTATACTTTAGGGGTAAAACAAAATTCAATTTCTGGTTTAAATGTATATCCTAATCCAGTAGTAGATGGTAATTTATTCATCACTTCATCTAACACTGCTGCTACAAAATCAGTTGCCATTTTTGATGTATTAGGAAAACAAGTTATTAAAACAAATGTTACTAACCAAGTGGTAAATGTTTCAAAATTAATTAGCGGTGTTTATATCTTAAAAATCACAGAAGAAGGAAAAACAGCAACTAGAAAATTAGTTATTAAATAATTATTTTTTATTTCATATAGAAACTCCAATTGAAAAGTTGGAGTTTTTTTATTTAATTACTTTACATATTGTTGTTAATATGTTTTCATTGCGAAGTAAAAACATGTTAATTTTTTTACTAAATTTAATATCTAACAACTTAATTTTTAACAACATGAAAACTAAACAATTATTCCTATCCTGCATTCTTGGTTTGAGTCTCCAAATTGCAAATGCACAAGCTACAGTTGCAAACAACACGATTACTGCTGCACATTATTTAGGGTCTGCTAATAATTTTGACATTCTTTTTAGACGAAATGCAGTAAGTGCTGGATTGTTAGCAACAAATAGAACTGTTTTTGGAGTTAATGCTCTTGCAATGCCAAATAGCGTTTCTATTGGTGTTAATGCTGGAAGGTTTTCATCTGGTTCTGGTAGTAATACTTATATTGGGAATGGCGCTGGACAAGGCTTGAGTAATACAACTTTAAACTCTGGCGTTGGTAATACGTTTATTGGTTCTCAAAGCGGTGGAACTAATAATACGGGTGGATTTAACACGCTTGTTGGGGCGAATACAGGAGCAAATAATGTTGGCGGATACGGTAATGTTTATGTTGGCAACAGTGCAGGTGCAGAAAACACCTCTGGGTATGGCAATGTGTTTATTGGAACAAGCGCAGGAGAAGTCACTAACGGCTCAAGAAATATTTTTATAGGCTACAGTATAGGCGAAGATATACAAACAAGTAATGACAAGCTAATGATATCTAATAAACCAACCACATCACCTTTGATCTGGGGAGATTTTGCGCTTGACCAGGTTAAACTTAACGGTAAAGTTGGTATTGGTGCCGTTACTACTTTTCCTTCAAATCTTCTTTATTCAACATACAAACTATTCGTAACTGGAGGTGTCTTAACTGACGAAGTTAGAATTGTTTCAAGTGGGGGTACTGGAACATGGGCTGATTATGTTTTTGAAAAAGAATACGTTTTAAAACCTTTATCAGAAGTAGAGCAATTTATTACTAAACACAAACATTTACCAAATGTACCATCAGCAAAAGAAATAGCTGAAAATGGCATAGCATTAGGTGAAATGGCAAAAATTCAGCAAGAAAAAATTGAAGAATTAATGCTTTATATTATCGCTCAAAACAAACGCATTGAGGCACTTGAAGCAAGAATAGGTAAGTAAATCATATTTAAATTTTAAATATATAAATTATGAAAAACTTAAAAATAATTCTTTCCTTAATTTTCCTGCTGATAATTAGTGCAAGTTATGGACAAAAAAACACTAGATATTTTTATTATTATAAAGGAGAAAAACTTTTTTTAGAGCTTAATACCGAAGTTATTTCAGTAACCACTAATGATAATTCTACTAATTCATTTAATGCTCCTTCACAAAAAGCTAGTAAAGTAATTGAAGATCACACCAGAAGCAGTTTAATTACGACTGATGCAGAGGCAAAATCTAGACAGCAAATAAAAACTCATTATCTAGAAATCATTTCCAATAAAAGCAAAACTGAGATTCAATATTTAAATGAAGTAACGGCGCTTAATAAAAAAACTAACGTAGTACTTGCCTCACCAAGTTTTAAAGATGCGGAGGGAAAAACAATAGGTCTGTCGAACAACTTTTCTGTAAAATTAAAAAGTGAAGAAGATGTAAATATATTATATAAAAAAGTAAAACAATTTAATCTTGAAGTTTTAGGGCAAAATAAATACTTGCCGTTATGGTATACTGTTAGTTGTACAAAAAATTCAAAATCAAATGCATTAGTACTGGCTAATTTATTTTATGAAACAGGTTTATTTGAATATGTAGAACCGGCTTTTATGATTCATGGCTCAACTGACTCAATTGATCCTTTATTTGCAAATCAATGGGGACTAAAAAATACTGGACAAAACGGTAATGAATATATCGGAATTGATATTAAAACTGAAGATGCTTGGCCTGTATCGAAAGGCGATGATATTAAAGTTGCAATTTTTGATACAGGATTCCAATTAGATCATCCAGATTTAGCAACAAATGTTCATGGGTTAGGATATGATGTAGTGACTAATGGACCATCACAAATTTATATAACTACATCAGATGGACTTAGTTTTAATCATGGTACCTTGTGTGCTGGACTTATTGGCGCAATTCAAAATAATTCTCGAGGAATTAGTGGTGTAGCTCCAATTTCAAAACTGATTTCAGTCAGTATGCCTATTGGTATACAACCAGTAACTCCTACTCAAATAGTAAATGGATTTATTTGGGCAGTAAATGCTGGCGCTAAAGTAATTAGCAATTCTTGGAACTTAGGAGGAGTTAGAGTTACCCAAATTGATGACGCAATCGACGATGCTATACTAAATGGTGCTGTTGTTGTTTTTTCAGCTGGTAATGAAGATAATCCAGATGGTAAATATCCATCAAATTCAAATCCAAAAATACTTAATGTTGGCGCCATAAACAAATGTGGTTCTAGAAAAACAGCTGGTAATTGTACTGATTTTGGAACCACATTAAGAAGCAACTATGGTTCTACTTTAGATATTATGGCTCCTGGACAAGAAATTGTCACAACATCTTTAGGTGGGTTTTATGACTCTGCTTTTAAAGATACCTCAGCCGCTTGTGCAATAGTTGCAGGAGTCGCTGCTCTTGTTTTAAAAGCTAATCCATCTTTATCTGTTCAAGATGTTAGTGATATTATAGAAAAATCAGCTCAAAAAATAAATACCACTCCACAAGTTCCAGCAACAAACTATATCTATAGTTTAACTTCAGGAAGACCCAATGGAACTTGGAACAATGAAATGGGCTATGGTTTAGTCAATGCGTACCAAGCGGTTTTATTAGCACAATCCTATATTTGTTATCCTAATTTGTCTATTAGTATTAAAGTAGCAGCAACTGGCATAGATCAAAAGCAAGCAATTAATACTATTACTGCAACGAACATAATAGAAGCAAATGCTAGTGCAATTTATCGTGCTGGTAATTCTATTATTTTATCAAGTGGGTTTCATAGTAAATCAGGATCAAGATTTAGAGGTTACATTGATTTAGACGTATGTACAAATAATGATTATGTTGCTAGAAAATCGAATCCTACTAAATCTTCTTTTTCCGTTGATAACGTACCTAATAATTTGACAATAGACGAAAGCAAAATCATAATGTTTCCTAATCCAACAAATTCATCTGTTACAATTTCTTGCGAAGGATTTACTATTGATGAACTATCAGTATTCTCTCTCGACGGAAAAGAAATATATAGAAAAGAAATAGGTAATATCACCACTTATGAATTGAACTCCTCAAATTTCTCAAGTGGCATTTATTTAGTAAATATTAAAACATCTAATGGTAATAGATTTCAAAAGAAATTAGTAAAAAAGTAACTTATTCATCACTTCATATAATGCTGCTGCAACAAAATCAGTTGCCATTTTTGATGTATTAGGAAAACAAGTTATTAAAACAAATGTTACTAACCAAGTGGTAAACGTTTCAAAACTTATTAGTGGTGTTTACATCTTAAAAATCACTGAAGAAGGAAAAACTGCAACTAGAAAATTAGTTATCAAATAATTCCTTTTTTATATCATAAAGAAAATTCCAATTGAAAAGTTGGAGTTTTTTTTATTTAATTACTTTTGTTAAAAACAATACTTGATTTCAACCTCCGACATATTCACCATTTCCAGCCAAAAGCAATTTGAGAAAACAGCACTAAAAGTGTTTCGTTTTCAATATGATAACAATCAAGTATATCGAGAATTTTGTCAACTTTTAAAAACGGATAAACAGGAAGTAAAATCACTACAACAAATTCCTTTTCTACCCATTCAGTTTTTTAAAAGTCATAGTGTAGTTTCTAATGATAATCCTATTCAAGAAACGTTCATTAGCAGTGGTACAACCGGAATGGTTACTAGCAAACATCTTGTTACTGACGTTTCCTTATATAAAGATAGCTACCGCAAAGGGTTTTCTCAATTTTATGGTAATATTGAAGATTATACTATTTTGGCATTGCTTCCTTCTTACTTAGAACGTGAAGGATCATCTTTAATTTATATGGTAAAGGATTTGATTGAATTATCCAAAAACTCAAATAGCGGATTTTATTTGAATCAATATGATAAGCTCATCAAAAAATTAATTGATTTAGACCAATCAGGACAAAATGTAATTTTAATAGGAGTTACTTATGCTTTATTAGATTTGATTGAACTAAATAAATTTCAATTAAAAAACACTATCATTATGGAAACAGGGGGTATGAAAGGCAAACGCAAAGAAATGATTCGAGAAGAATTACACGAGGTACTTTGCAATGGTTTTGGTGTTTCAACCATACATTCTGAATATGGAATGACTGAATTATTATCGCAAGCGTATTCATTAGGAAATGGAGTTTTTGAATGTCCGCCTTGGATGCATATCTTGATTCGGGAAACAGAAGATGCTTTGAATTATGTCAATACAGGGAAAACGGGAGGAATTAATGTTATCGATTTAGCTAACATCAATTCGTGTTCGTTTATAGCCACGCAAGATTTAGGCAAAAAAAATCCCAATAACTCTTTTGAAGTTCTGGGACGTTTTGATAATAGCGACATTCGTGGTTGTAATTTGATGGTTATATAACCCGAATGACAAAATAATTTTTCTTTCCGCTTTGCAATAACACAAACTGATTATTGATTAAATCTTTAGTTGAAAGTACGAACTCTTCCGTTACTTTTTCTTTATTTATGGAAATAGAATTGGCTGACAAAGCGCGTCTAGCTTCTCCATTAGATTTTAGAAATCCTGTTTTTTCATTCAAGACAGTAACAATATCTATTCCGTTTTCAATATCTTTTTTTGAAATTTCTGCTTGTGGTACACCATCAAAAACTTCCAAAAAAGTGGCTTCATCCAATTGTTTCAAATCGTCTGAGGTGGCATTTCCAAACAAAATAGCAGAGGCTTGAATCGCTTTGTCTAAATCTGCTGCCGAATGTACAAAAGTGGTTACTTCCTCAGCTAATTTCTTTTGCAAAACTCTTAAGTGAGGCGCTTCATAATGAGTTGCAATCAATTTATCTATTGTTTCCTTATCTAAGAAGGTGAATATTTTAATGTATTTCTCAGCATCAACGTCGGTAGTATTCAGCCAAAATTGATAAAACTTGTAAACAGATGTTTTGTCTGCAGTTAACCAAACATTTCCTCCTTCAGATTTTCCAAATTTCGAACCGTCTGCTTTAGTGATTAACGGACAGGTCATCGCAAAAGCTTTGGCATCTTCACCAACATTCATTCTTCGAACCAATTCGGTTCCTGTTGTAATATTTCCCCATTGATCAGAACCTCCCATTTGTAACAAACAATTGTACTGCTTGTGCAAATGGTAAAAATCATACCCTTGTATCAACTGATAGGTAAATTCAGTAAATGACATTCCTTCGCCTTCGCCAGTAAGTCTTTTCTTTACAGAATCCTTAGCCATCATGTAGTTAACAGTGATACGTTTCCCGACTTCACGAGCAAAGTCAATAAATGTAAAGGTTTTCATCCAATCATAGTTATTGACCAAAATTGGGGCGTTTTTTTCTTTCGAATTAAAATCTAAAAAACGAGATAAAACATTTTTTATACCCGCTACATTAAGGTTTAAAGTTGCTTCATCTAGTAAATTTCTTTCATCCGATTTTCCGGAAGGATCACCAATCATTCCTGTTGCACCACCAACAAGCGCAATAGGTTTATGTCCAAAATGTTCTAAATGAACCAATAGAATTATGGGAACTAAACTTCCAATGTGTAACGAATCTGAAGTGGGGTCAAACCCTATGTATGTTGCTGTCATTTCTTTCAGCAATTGTTCTTCTGTTCCTGGCATGATGTCATGTACCAATCCACGCCATTGTAATTCTGCAATAATATTTTTCATCTAGATAATCAATTTCGACAAAGATAGTAATTCGAAAAGCAATGACAATAGCAATTTCAATGGCAATATTCAAAAAATGTAAAATCAAAAATATTTAAATCCAACAATCTAATTATCTTTACAAAATGTTTTTAATCACAGGAGCAACAGGATTAGTCGGTTCGCATTTAGCCTTACATTTGTTAGAAAATAACGAAAGTGTTCGGGCTATTTATAGAACCCATTCATCGATTGAGAAAACCAAATCACTTTTTACACTTTACAAAAAAGAATTTCTATTTGAAAAAATTGAATGGATTCAGGCAGATATAAATGATATTCCGTCTTTAGAAATTGCCTTTAAAAATATAGAATATGTTTACCATTGCGCAGCTTTGATTTCATTTGATCCAAAAGACGAAAAACAACTTCGAAAAATAAACATCGAAGGTACTGCCAATATTGTCAATTTGTGTTTGGCCTATACCATCAAAAAACTATGTTATGTAAGTTCGATAGCAGCACTTGGCAATCTTAAAGAATATGAAACCACAATTGACGAAGAAACCGAATGGAATCCAGAATTCTACCACAGTGATTATGCTATATCAAAATATGGTGCTGAAATAGAAGTTTGGCGTGGTTATAAGGAAGGATTGCCAATAGTAATTGTTAATCCAGGAGTTATTCTTGGCCCTGGATTTTGGAAAAATGGTAGTGGGGAAATTTTTTCTAAAGTACAAAAAGGATTATTGTTTTATACCAAAGGCATCACGGGTTTTGTTACTGTTAACGACGTGGTAAAAATCATGACTCAATTAATGAAAAGCAATATAAACGGGGAAAGATATATCGTCATTGCTAAAAACATTTCATTTGAGAAGATAGTAATTACTATTGCAAAAGCATTAAATGTTAATTCACCCTCTATTTATGCTAAACCTTGGATAACTGAAATAGTGTGGCGAATAGATTGGTTACTTTCAACTTTTTTTAATTGTAAAAGACGGCTGAGTAAGGATATGGTTCAATCTTTACATTCAGAAAATTTTATTTCGAATGAAAAAGTAAAAAGAGATTTAGATTTTACTTTTCAGAATGTAGAGATCTATTGTAATGAAGTTGTGACTTTTCTTAGGAAGTAATCAATTTCAATATTTCATTTTGAGTTTTCTTTGTCAAACTTTTAAAAACCAGTTCATACGAATGTTCAATAAGTTCCACAACCTCTTTTAATGGTAAATCTTTATCTACATCTACAGTATTCCAATGTATTTTGCTCATGTGATAACCAGGATTTACAGCTTCATATTGTGCACGAAGTTCTAGTGCATATTCAGGGTTGCATTTCAAATTAATTGAATGATCTCCTGATTCCCATTTTTTTAATGAGGTAAGACAAAACATTTTGCCTCCTACTTTAAAAACTAGCGTATCTTCATCAAAAGGAAAATGTTCGGTTACTCCTTTTTTTGATAAACAAAATTCATATACTTGTTGAATGTTCATGATATTAAATGTTTATAATAAACAAATCACTTGCAATGCCATCAGTCAAAAACTTTCCTTTTTTGGTTGTTTTTAAAATGTGGTTTTCAATAGAAACAAGACCATTGTCTATGAATTTTTGAAGGTGTTCTTCTAAATAATTTAAATATTCTTTTCCGAATTCTAATTCAATTTTATACAGAGAAACTCCCCAAATGGTTCTCAACCCCGTCATTATATATTCGTTATAACGATCTGTTTTTGATAAAATTTCTGTTTCGCTTGGCAATTGATTTTCATGAATTGATTTTAAATAAACGGAATTGTTAGAAACATTCCAGCTTCTAGAACTACCATTATAACTATGAGCAGACGGGCCTATTCCTATATATCTTTTCCCTAGCCAATAAGACGAATTGTTTTTAGAAAAATAAGTTGACTTCCCAAAATTGGACAATTCGTAATGAATAAATCCATTTGCCTCTAAAATTTCGACCAAAATTTCAAAATGTTCTTGAGCTACTTCATCTTTTGGTTTTGCAATTTTACCGGTTTGAATCAATTTATTTAAAGCTGTTTTAGGCTCCACTGTCAAAGCATAACTTGAAATATGCGGAATCCCGAAAGATAAAGCTGTTTCGATATTCTGCTTCCATTTTTCGTTACTCATTGCTGGAATTCCATAAATTAAATCAACAGAAATATTCTCGAAATATTGAGTGGCAATTTCTAAACATTTTTTGGCTTCTGCCGAATTGTGAGCGCGATTCATCATTTGCAAATCATCTTCAAAAAAAGATTGAATACCAATGCTTAAACGGTTGATTCCAATTTCAGAAAGTGCTATCAAATACTCTTCGGACAAATCATCGGGATTGGCTTCGAGCGTTATTTCAGGATTTTCGGCAACTTTATAGTTTTTATAAATCGAATCCATCTGCAATCTTAAATCTGCAATCTTAAATCTGCTTGGTGTTCCTCCACCAAAATAAATAGTCTCAACTCCCGAGAATTCGGGATCATCTTCAAACTCGCTTTTACGCATTTGGATTTCTTTAGCAATAGCCATAACCATCTCGTCTTTCTTCTTCATCGAAGTCGAAAAGTGAAAATCGCAGTAATGACAAGCCTGCTTGCAGAATGGAATATGAATGTAGATGCCGCTCATTTACTTTTTAACTCGTGCTTCATTCTGTTTTACAAAAGCATCCCAGCCCGTATAACTTTTTTCTCCTACCGTTTTTCCAGAATTGAAAAAATGACAAACTGCTGCGGCTAAACCATCGGTGCTATCTAAGTTTTTTGGTAATTCTTTTAATCCTAATAGCTGTTGAAGCATTTTAGCTACTTGCTCTTTGCTGGCATTTCCGTTTCCTGTAATCGCCATTTTTATTTTCTTGGGTTCATATTCGGTAATAGGAATGTCTCTCGAAAGTCCCGCTGCCATGGCTACTCCTTGCGCGCGCCCTAATTTTAACATTGATTGTACGTTTTTTCCAAAAAAAGGTGCCTCAATGGCAATTTCATCAGGATTATGGGTGTCGATTAATTCGATAGTGCGTTCAAAAATAATCTTCAATTTTTGATAATGGTTATCATATTTAGACAATTGCAATTCGTTGAGTTGCATAAATTGCATGTTCTTACCAACAATTTTTATTAATCCGAAACCCATTATGGTAGTTCCTGGGTCAATTCCTAATATGATGCGTTCGTTTGCCAATTTAAATTTGTTATTTTGCAACAATGATTACAATTCCTCACAAAGCTAAACAATTCCTTGTTTTTACAACCAAAGTTTTGATTGTAACTGGCGCATTTTATTTTATATACCAACAATTGGCTAACAACGACCAATTAGATTGGCAAAAATTCATTGCCTTATTTCAAAAAAACCGTTCTGTTGGGGGCATTCTATTTATTCTATCTTTCAGTATTGCCAATCGTTTTTTAGAAATTTTAAAATGGCAGAATTTAGTTTCGCATTTACAAAAAATTTCCTTATCAGAAGCCACATCTCAAGTTTTAGGAGCTTTAACAGCTGGCATTTTTACACCTAATGGTTTAGGCGAATATGCCGGTAAAGCTTTGTTCTTTGAAAAAGCTTCAAGAAAAAAAATTATATTCTTAAATCTAATTTGCAATGGTGTTCAAATGATTTTAACGATTGTTTTTGGGATTTTTGGCTTACTGTATTTTAATGCCAATTTTCACATTATAACTACGAAAGCTATTATAGTTATCTTCGGAATTTCTATTATCTTTTTTCTATCATCTTTTTTCTTAAGAAGTATTACTGTCAAAGGATATTCTATCGAAAAATTAATTCAAAAAATAAATCAAATTCCGAAATTGATTCATCAAAAAAACATTATTTTAGGGCTTTGCCGTTATCTGGTTTTCTCACACCAATACTATTTTTTATTTTTGGCATTTGATGTTGATTTACCTTATTTGATTTTAATGTCGGCAATAACGAGTATCTATTTTTTAGCGTCTTCGCTACCTACTTTCCAATTTCTGGATTTTGCAGTAAAAGGAAGTGTTGCTGTTTACTTCTTTGGATTGTTAGGTGTTAATGAATGGATTGTAGTTTTTATTTCTACCCTAATGTGGTTTTTAAATGTAGTGCTGCCAGTGCTAATTGGAAGTTATTATGTGTTGAACTTTAAAATAAAAAAAACATCATGATACTTTTTTTAGGGTTGATTCTTTTCGTATATGTCATCACCATTAGCCATTTGATTTATGGTTTTGACCAAATTCCTACCTATATAAAATCTGATGATAAGCCAGAAACCTATTTTGCTATAGTGGTTCCGTTTAGAAATGAGAGTGCCAACTTGCATTCGCTTTTAGAAAGTTTTAAAAACTTAAATTATCCTAAAACATTATTCGAAATCATTTTTGTCGATGACTTTTCTGAAGATGATTCAGTAAAAAAAATTTTCAAATGGAGAATGGAGAATGGAATATTTCATACTACTCTTCTAGAAAACTTACGAATTTCCAATTCGCCAAAAAAAGATGCCATTTCAAGAGCAATTCCAATTATTAAAAATGAATGGATTGTGACTACTGATGCCGACTGTATTGTACCAGAAAATTGGTTACTAACCCTAAATAATTACATCCAAAATCATGATGTTTCAATGATTGTAGGCTCGGTTTCTTATGACTGTAAAAAATCTTTTTTGCATCATTTCCAGCAATTAGATTTAATGAGTTTGCAAGGAACAACTATAGGGAGTTTCGGATTAGGACTTGGATTTATGTGTAACGGAGCCAATTTTTGTTATACAAAATCATTATTTAAAGAATTGAACGGTTTTACAGGAAATAATACATTGGCTAGTGGAGATGATGTTTTTTTATTGCAAAAAGCTATGGAAAAGGATTCGAAGATCGTACATTATTTAAAATCAAAATCTAATATTGTAAGTACGAAACCCATGAAAGATTGGAAATCCTTATTGTTTCAAAGAGTGCGTTGGGCTTCAAAAACAGGAGCGTATGAAAGTGTTTTTGGGAAAGATTTGGCTGTGATTGTATTTATGGGTAATTTAAGTTTGGTTTTTGGTTTTCTTTTTTGTGTATTTGAACAAGTAGATTGGCAAATTTTTGGGATTTTGTTTCTTATAAAATTTAATTTCGATTTTATATTGCTAAAAAAAACCAACTCTTTTTTTACTAAAAAGCGTATGAATTATCTGATTTTAAGTAGTGTTTTGTATCCGTTTTTTTGTGTGGGAGTTGCTTTGTTTTCTTTATTAGGAAGTTACGAATGGAAAGGAAGAAAATTTAATTAACTTATTCTACATTTAAAATTACTGGAAGAATAAATTGTGTTTTTACAGGGATTCCTCTTTTTATTGCTGGATTTACTTTAGGAAAACCTACTAAACGCGCACGAATTATACTGTCTATTTTAGGTTTGTCATAAGAAAGAGTATCGTTTAATTGAGGTTCGAATTTCAAAGTAGAGTTAGGAAGAACGGTTACTTTTACATCAATTGTATCGAGTTGAGGATATAAAACACCTATCGTGTCAAAACTTAATCGTTCTTGAATGAGTTGGGTTAAATACTCGAAAAAACAGTTTTTATTTTGCTCTTTATTTGATACCGAATCGCATTTAGAAAAGGAAGGAAACTCGTCTACTTCTTTCCAATTTATAGCTTTTAACTCTTTTTGTAATAACTCTTCTTTAGAAGGAATTTGCTTGTCAAAATATTGACAAGAGTTAAAAAAAAGGGATGTTAGAAATAGAAATAGAATTATTTTTCTCATATTCGTAAACGAAAAAAATGCGATTTTTAAATTTGTTTTAAATGTACAATTTTAATTTTCAAAAATACTAAAAAATAATTTATGGATACGATGCTTTTGATTTTTGGTTTTCTGCTTATGATTATTGGCATTTTAGGAAGTTTTTTACCTGTTCTTCCTGGGCCAAGTATTAGCTGGATTGGTTTGATACTATTATATTCTACTAATGCAGTGCCAACAAATTATTGGGTTTTAGGAATTACGTTACTACTCACAATTGTAGTTTCCATTTTAGATTATTTAATTCCGGCTAAAGGGACAAAAAAATTTGGGGGTAGTGCTTATGGAATTTGGGGAACAAATATTGGTTTGGTTATAGGAATTATTGCGCCAATTCCTTTTGGCTTCATCATTGGGCCGTTTGTAGGAGCTTTTATTGGAGAGCTTATTTATGACTCAAAAGATCATCAACGCGCATTTAAAGCCGCAACAGGTTCTTTCTTTGGTTTTTTAGCCTCAAGTTTCATGAAGTTTGTGTTGTGTATGATGTATTTGGGATTGTTTATTTGGCTGGTTTGGAACTATAAGAGCAATTTTTTTTAGAAAAAAACTCCATCTAGATATAAATACTAGATGGAGTTTTGCATGAATTTAGTATTCTAAAATCTTACGATTCAATCAGGTTATCCTAAAGCAACTCTTTTAAAACCAGTTACGATAAGATTTTTATCTAAAGATTGTACATAAGCAGCAACACTCATTTTACTATCTTTAATATAATCTTGATTTACTAAAGTATTGTCTTTAAAGAAACGATTCATTTTTCCTTTAGCAATACTGTCTAACATTGCTTCTGGTTTTCCTTCTTGACGCAATACATCTTTAGCAATTTCAATTTCTTTAGCAATTGTTTCAGCATCTACTCCAGCTTCGTTTAGTGCAATTGGAGCCATAGCGGCAGCTTGCATAGATACGTTTCTAGCTACTTCATCAGCTCCTGCAATGTTTGCAGATAATGCTACTAATGTTGCAATTTTATTTCCAGAGTGAATGTATGAACCAATAAAAGCACCTTCTAATTTCTCAAAAGATCTAATTTCAATTTTTTCTCCAATAACTCCAGTTTGCTCAATTAATTTTTCGGCAACAGTTATACCGTTATAATTTGATGCTAATAAAGCTTCTTTTGTGTCAAAGTTTAATGCTAAATTAGCTATATCAGTAGCCAATTTCACAAAACTTTCATTCATTCCTACGAAGTCGGTTTCGCAATTTAATGTGATTACAACACCAGCAGTTTTGTCAGCGTTGACTACTGCAATTGCAGCACCTTCTGTAGACTCTCTATCTGAACGATTTGCAGCAACTTTTTGACCTTTTTTACGAAGGTTTTCTATTGCTAAATCAAAATCTCCATCTGATTCTACTAATGCTTTTTTGCAGTCCATCATTCCTGCACCGGTGATTGTTCTTAATTTATTTACGTCTGCAGCAGTAATTGTTGCCATTTTTTAGTTGATTTTTAAAGTTTATAAAAAAAGTCGCTTTGTTGTGAATGGCTACAAAAGTAAGCAAACATCAGCAAAACGACTTTAACCTATTGTTATTTTTACTCTGCTGCTTGTTCAGCTTCTTCAACTGCAGGAGCCGTTACTTCAGCACTAACTTCAGGAGCAGCTATTTCAGCTACAACTTCTTCAGAAACTTCTGTTTCTGTTTCAGGAGTTGCATCGGCATTTCTGTTAGAAAGACCATCAATAACTGCAGCAGTTACAAGAGTTAAAATTTTATCGATTGATTTAGAAGCATCATCGTTAGCAGGAATTACATAATCTACTTCACGTGGATCTGAATTCGTATCTACCATTGCGAAAACTGGAATGTTTAATTTTTGAGCTTCTTTTATTGCGATGTGTTCTGCTTTTATATCCACTACGAACAATGCAGCTGGAAGTCTAGACATATCAGCGATTGAACCTAAGTTTTTATCTAATTTAGCACGAAGACGATCTACTTGCAAACGCTCTTTTTTAGAAAGAGTCATGAATGTACCATCTTTCTTCATTTTATCAATAGAAGCCATTTTTTTAACAGCCTTACGAATAGTTACGAAGTTAGTTAGCATTCCGCCAGGCCATCTTTCAGTGATGTATGGCATGTTTGCAGCTTTTGCTTTTTCAGCAACAATGTCTTTTGCTTGTTTTTTGGTAGCAACAAATAATATTTTTCTACCTGATGCTGCGATTTTTTTCAAAGCTTCATTGGCTTCTTCAATTTTTGCAGCAGTTTTATAAAGATTGATAATGTGAATACCATTACGTTCCATATAAATGTAAGGAGCCATGTTTGGATCCCATTTTCTAGTCATGTGTCCGAAGTGAACACCTGCTTCTAGCAATTCTTTTACTTCTATTTTGTTTGACATTTTTTTCTTAGTTTACGTTCTGTTGAATTAGCAATGTTTCTTTTAGATTTTTAGATTTTTAGATTTTTGGATTTTTAGATTTTTGGAATCTTTCAATCTTTCAATCTTTCAATCTTTCAATCATTAAACCATTTAGATGCTAAACTAATTTCCCGACGCATCGGGACAACAACAACATTGTTTTTAAATTTATTATCAGTACGTCTTGGACGAATTGTACAAAACAGGCAATATTAACGTTTAGAGAATTGGAATCTCTTACGAGCTTTTTTCTGACCGAATTTTTTACGTTCAACCATTCTTGGGTCTCTTGTTAACAAACCTTCTGGTTTAAGTATAGCTCTGTTTCCTTCGCCAACTTCACACATTACTCTTGCTAAAGCCATTCTTACAGCTTCTGCTTGACCAGTCGAACCACCTCCGTAAACGTTTACTTTTACATCATAATTACTTACATTTTCTGTCATAGACATTGGTTGTAAAACTTTGTACTGTAAAGTAGCTGTAGGAAAATAAGTTGCAAACGGTTTTTTGTTTACAGTAATTGTTCCTGTTCCTTCAGAAACGTAAACACGTGCAACAGCACATTTTCTTCTACCGATTTTGTGAATAACTCCCATTATTTTAGATCGTTAAGGTTAACTGTTCTAGGTTTTTGAGCGCCTTGTTTGTGCTCTGAACCTACAACAACATTTAAATTTCTGAAAAGTTCAGCTCCTAATTTGTTTTTAGGCAACATCCCTTTTACTGCTTTTTCTACTAATAATGCAGGGTTTTTACTTTGCAATACTTTAGCAGTTAAAGTTCTTTGTCCTCCAGGATACCCAGTATGACGCACATACGTTTTGTCATCCATTTTAGTACCAGTAAGGTTAATTTTTTCTGAGTTGATAACAATTACGTTATCTCCACAATCAACATGTGGTGTGTAACTTGGTTTGTACTTGCCTCTCAAAATCATAGCGACTTTGGAAGCCAAACGGCCCAAGTTGTGTCCGTCAGCGTCTACCACAATCCATTCTTTGGATACGGTTGCTTTGCTTGCAGATACTGTTTTGTAGCTTAATGCGTTCACAATAATTTATTTTAATTAAACATTCCATCCCATATTAGGGGTTGCAAAACTACAAATATTTATTTTAAATACAAATAGCTTTAAGTCATTATTTTAACTCTTTATCCTAATGCTCTTTTATTTGGTTTAATCAGGTGATAATTTTAAAGAAAAGAAATTATGTCATTTCTTATTTTAAATTAAAATAACTATATTTTCATGAAGTATAAAGGAAAAATAATAAAAATCTTTTATTTTTTAACATCTTTTCGGGTTTTTCTTTAAAAATAAAAAAGCTTGCTATACTTAAAGAAAATTATTTGATTACTTTTCTTATTTTTACGAATCATTAATTTTATCTATGAAATCGCAATTAACAAGCTTTCTAACATTACCAAGATTAATGATTTAAAAGTTATAGAACAGTACCTGAATAAACAATTTTACAAATATGAAATCTAAAGCCACGTTAAAACAAATTGCAAAGGAACTTAATGTTTCTGTTTCGACTGTTTCTAAAGCACTGAATGATAGTCCTGAAATTAGCGAGCAAACGAAAACGAAGGTAAAGGAATATGCTAAACTTAAAAACTATAAGCCAAACGTTATTGGTTTAAACCTTAAAAACAGAAAAACTAAAACTATTGGGGTGATTATTCCAAATATATTGAATTCGTTTTTTGCTAAAGTTTTCAAAGGAATAGAAAAGCTTGCTGAAGAAAAAGGCTATAATGTTATAACTTGCATTTCAAATGAGTCTTTAGAAAAAGAAATTAACACTTTAGAAATGTTGAGTAATGGCACTATCGATGGCTTTATTTTATCTATATCTGAAGAAGCACAAAAATCAAATGAGTTTTCTCATTTTAATGATATTATAAACGAAGGCACACCTATTGTTATGTTTGATAGGGTGTCTGATGAAGTAAATTGCGATAAAGTAATTGTTGATGATTTTGAATCTTCGGTGAATGCTACACAACATTTAATTAGTTCTGGGTGTAAAAAAATAGCCTTGTTTTCTGCTATTGACAATTTAAGCGTTGGAAAATTAAGAGCTAAAGGTTACTTTAAAGCGCTAGAAAACAACGACATTAAAGTAAATGACAATATTATTGTTCTTACCGAATCAGAAGATGATTTTGATAATAAATCGAAATTGTTATTTGCTCAAAATAAAATAGATGCCATTTTTGCTTTAGATGAACATTCATCCTCTTCGGCTATAAAATTAGGCTTAAAAAATGGCTATAAAATACCTAATGATTTGTCAATTATAGGTTTTGCTGATGGTGTTTGGTCTAGAAGATTTTCACCAAGTTTATCAACCGTTAGTCAGCATGGACCCGAAATAGGAGAGGAAGCAGCTAGATTACTTATTGAACGATTAGAGAGTAAAGAGGAAATAGAGAGTCCATATAAAACAACAGTTATAAAAACGGAATTACGCGAACGAGAATCTACTAAAAAATTAAAATAAATGTTTAAAAAACTTCTGGTTCTAGTATTTTTTATTGTATTTCAATTCTCATTTTCTCAAGATAAATCAGATGTTTTTGATATAGCGAGAGCAGGAACTGTTGAGGAAGTTAAAGAAATTCTGAAATCAAATCCAAAAGCTTTTCAAGTAGTCAATAAAGAAGGTTTTTCGCCACTTATTTTGGCATGTTATAAAGGGAATAATAATGTTGCAAAAATTTTAATCGAAAATGGCAGCGATTTAAATGTATCTAGTACTATGGGAACGGCTCTTATGGCTGCAGTTGTAAAAGGAAATGATGAAATAGTTAAAATCTTGCTAGACAAAAACGCGGATATAAACGCTACAGATTCAAACGGTACAACTGCATTAATGTATGCTGTTCAGTTTCAAAATGAATATTTAATTAAATTACTTTTAGAATACAAAGCCGACAAGTCCAAAATTGATAAATATGGTAAAACGGCCTTTGAATTTGCTGTTTTTTCTAAAAATGAAATAATAATTAATCTATTAAAATAAATAGTTATGAAAAGAAAATTACTTACATCAATTTTTATTTGCATTGGCACTTTTTCGTTTGCGCAATTCACTACAGGAACTGTTGATTTAATTGGTGCAAATAGAACCCTTAAAATTGACACCGATGCAACTACAGTAACATTAACATTAACAGGGCCAAGTACAGCTTGGTTAGGAGTTGGCTTTGGAGGTACTTCTATGTCTTCGGTTTCAGATATGTTTATTTGGAATGGTACAGCTAATCGAGATTATACCGCTTCAGGAAGCCGTTCTCAACCTTCTGCAGATGCTGCTGCATCTCAAAGTTGGACAATCGTCAGTGATGTAGTTGTTGGGTCCACTAGAACGGTTATTGCTACCAGAGCATTAGTTTCTGCTGGCGATTACACTTTTTTAAATAATAGTTCTACTATACCAGTAATTTTTGCTGAAGGTGCTTCTACATCTTTAGGGTCAGGATCTCATAATACTAGGGGATCACGTGGATTAACAAGAACAACCTTGGGATTAGAAAATTTTAGTTTACAGGCCGCTTCAGTTTTTCCTAACCCTTCTAATGGAAGTTTTAAAATTAAAACTAAAACAGGGTTAAATAAGATAAATATTTTTTCACAAATTGGTGCTTTTGTAAGAACAATTGAAGTTACAGACAATTCAGATAATGTTGAAGTTCAGGTTGAAGGTTTGCAAACAGGAGTGTATCTAATGGAGCTTACAAATAAATCTGAAAAATCTTGGAAGAAGGTAATTGTAAATTAGTTTTTATAATTTATCTAATCTAGTTTTGTTCTATACACAGATTCCACAAATTAGCACATCTTTTTCTTTCTAAATTTGTGGAATCTGGGTTTATTAATACTGTCTTTTGCTCTCTTCAAATTAAAATCAATGCGCTTCTAACCAATTTTTACCTATTCCAATTTCTACATCTAACGGAACTTCCAATTTAAAAGCATTTTCCATTTCGTATTTAATCATTGGTTTTATTTTTTCTAATTCTGAATTATGAACATCAAAAACCAATTCATCATGTACTTGTAAAAGCATTTTTGATTTCCAATCTTCAGACGTTAGTTTTTTATGAATATTAATCATCGCAATTTTGATAATATCAGCAGCAGATCCTTGAATTGGTGCGTTAACAGCATTTCGTTCAGCACCGCTTTTTACCATCATATTAGCTGAATTTATGTCTTTTAAGTAACGACGTCGTCCTAAAACGGTTTGCACATAACCATGTTCACGAGCAAAATCGACTTGATTAGACATGTACGATTTTAGTTTTGGATAAGAGGCATAATACGCATCGATTAACTCAGCACTTTCTTTTCGTGATAACGAAGTTTGATTGCTCAATCCGAATGCAGAAACACCATAAATAATTCCGAAATTGACTGTTTTAGCATTGCTACGTTGCGCTGCAGTAACTTCTTCTAAAGGAACATTAAATACTTTTGCCGCGGTACTTCGGTGAATGTCTTCATTGTTTTGAAAGGCTTTAATCATGTTTTCTTCGCCTGATAAAGCGGCGATAATTCGGAGTTCAATTTGCGAATAATCGGCAGAAAGTAACGTATAATTTTCATCACGAGCAATAAACGCTTTTCTAATCAATCGTCCGCGTTCAGTTCGAATCGGAATATTTTGTAAATTCGGATTATTCGAACTCAATCGACCTGTTGCAGCAACGGTTTGCATATAATCAGTATGAACTCGATGTGTTTTTTTATCGACTTGATTGGGCAAAGCATCAATATATGTACTTTGCAATTTCACCATTTGTCGCCATTCTAAAATGTCTTTTACAATTGGATTATCTTTCTCTAGATAGCTTAAAATTTCTTCGCCAGTGGCATATTGACCCGTTTTGGTTTTCTTTTGTTTGGCACCGCCAATTTTCATTTTATCGAACAAAATATCACCGAGTTGTTTTGGAGAAGCTAAATTGAATTTCTCGCCAGCTGTTTCGTATATTTTCTGTTCCAATTCGGCACTTTCTTTTGCCATTTCAATTGACATCGATTTTAAATAAGGAACATCTAAGTTAATTCCTTCTAATTCCATAGCTGCAAGAACTGGAATAAGCGGAATTTCGATTTCTTCAAATAATTTTTTAGTTTCGGCTTTGTCTAAAATTGGACTAAAATTTTGTTTTAATTGAAACGTAATATCTGCATCTTCAGTAGCGTATTCTTTGATTTCTTCTAATGCTACATCACGCATGGATTGTTGATTTTTTCCTTTTTTACCAATTAAAGTTTCGATAGATTTTGGCGAATATTTTAAATAGGTTTCAGATAAAACATCCATATTATGACGCATATCTGGATTGATGAGGTAATGCGCAATCATGGTATCAAATAATTTTCCTTTTATGGAGACACCATAACGAGAGAGAATTTTTAAATCGTATTTGATGTTTTGACCGATTTTTTCAATGGTTTCGCTTTCAAAAAAAGGTTTGAATTTATCGACTAAAATTTGAGCTTCTTCTTGATTTTCTGGAAACGGAACATAAAATCCTTTTCCTTTTTCGAAAGAAAATGACAGTCCAACTAATTCGGCATTCAAGGCATCAATTCCAGTCGTTTCCGTATCAAAACAAACCGAACTTTGGTTTAGTAAATTTTGCAACAATAATTTTACTGGTAAATCTCCTTGAATGATTTGGTAAAAATGTTCGGTTGTTTCTAACGTTGCAAGCCCCATCCCAGCCTTCCCAGAAGGGGAAGGAGTAGCTTCATTATCCTCATAAAAACCGAATAAATCAAACTGCTCTTCATTCGATTTTTTTAGGGGACTTTTTCTTGCGGTATTATTTCCAGTTTCGACTCCCTCTCCTTTCGAGAGGGTTGGGGAGAGGCTTCCATTGGTGTCAATTTCATCGTATTCTTTTCCAGTTCCGAAATATTTATCGAATTGCGCTTTCATTTGACGGAATTCCAATTCATTGAAAAGGGCATCTGTTTTTTCAACATCAGGTTTAGAAAGTTCGTAATCAGTAGCATTGAAAGTTACAGGACAATCTAAAAGAATTCGAGCCAACTTTTTAGATAGAATTCCTTTATCGGCATTGGCTTCGATTTTTTCTTTCATCGCACCTTTTAACTTGTCAGTATTGGCTAAAAGATTTTCCATCGAACCAAATTCTTTCAATAATTTCTTGGCAGTCACTTCGCCAACGCCAGGTAAACCAGGAATATTATCGGCAGCGTCGCCCATCATTCCTAAAAAATCAATGACTTGTTCTGGGCGTTCAATTTCAAATTTGGCTAGTACTTCTGGAATTCCCCAAATTTCGATGTCATTTCCCATCCGCGCTGGTTTGTACATGAAAATATTTTCAGAAACCAATTGCGCAAAATCTTTATCTGGTGTAACCATAAATACTTTATAGTTCTCTTTTTCAGCTTGTTTTGCTAAAGTTCCAATTAAATCGTCAGCTTCAAAACCAGGAACCTCAATAATTGGAATGTGCATCGCTTTTAATAATTCTTGAATATACGGAACCGCAATTTTTATCGCTTCTGGAGTTTCATCACGATGTGCTTTGTATTCCTGATACATTTCATAGCGATAATCACTTCCACCTTTATCAAAAGCTACAGCTAAATGATCGGGTTTTTCTCGTTTGATAACATCCATTAAAGCGTTCATAAACCCCATAATAGCTGAGGTGTCCATTCCTTTAGAATTGATACGAGGATTTTTTATAAAGGCAAAATAACCGCGAAAAATTAAGGCGTAAGCATCGAGAAGGTAAAGGCGTTTTTGAGTTGACATGTTTTGAATTGTAATTTTAAAACGAGTGCAAAATTTAAAAATGTAAAAATAGGGAATCGAAATTGAAAGTTTACTTTTAGAGTTAAATTTTAATTAATAAAGATTTTATGCTTATTATTAATTTGTTAATTTGCTTAAAATTTTCAAAAATGCTTTTCCGTTTCCTTTTTTTGTGCGCTCTTCTTCTAGTAATTGAGCTTTATGCTTTTCAGGCAATAAAAACGGTCGTAAAAGTTAGAGGACTACTAATTTCATATCAAATTATTAGTGTATTTCTATTTCTATTTATTGTATATTCTTTTACACAATTCGATCGTTCTGTTGGGCAAACTAAACAAACCATGATTACAATGGGTTTGCTTCTATTGGTTTTTATCCCAAAAATATTAATAACTTTAGTTTTATTTACTGAAGATATTTTTAGAGTTGGTGCTGGAGCTATTAATTATTTTATTGAATATGATACCAGAGCCGATTTTTTACCTTCAAGAAGAAAGTTTGTAAGTCAGATAGGTTTAGGTATTGCAGCTATTCCTTTCTTATCATTAATTTACGGAATGACCGTAGGCAAATATAATTATAGAGTCATTAAACAGCGGATTTTTTTTCCTGATTTACCAGATGGTTTTGATGGCTTTACCATAACTCAAATTTCTGATGTACATAGTGGTAGTTTTGATAATCCTGAAAAAATAAATTATGCAATTGATTTAATAAATGAGCAAAATTCAGATTTAATTTTGTTTACTGGCGATATTGTAAATACTCATGCCAAAGAAATGAACCCTTGGATTGAAGCTTTCAACAGAATACAACCCCATGCTTTTGGTAAATATGCGGTTCTAGGAAATCATGATTATGGAGAATATATTGATTGGCCTACTCCAGCTGATAAAGAGGAGAATTTTAAGGAAATAAAAGCGTTATATAGCAAAATTGGTTTTGATTTACTGTTGAATCAAAATAAAAAAATAAAAAAAGACTCAAGCGAGATTGTAATTGTTGGAGTTGAAAACTGGGGAAAAAATTTCAAACAAGCAGGGGATTTGAATAAAGCTTCAGAAGGATTATCCGAAAAAGATTTTAAAATATTGATGAGTCACGATCCAAGTCATTGGGAATATGAAATTAAAAAAGATGAAAAGCATTTTCAGCTTACTCTTTCTGGACACACACATGGCTTGCAATTTGGAATTGAAATACCAGGAATTATACGTTGGAGCCCCGTACAATATGTTTACAAGCAATGGTCCGGATTGTACGAAAATCTAGGCAGATATATATATGTTAATCGTGGGTTTGGCTTTCATGCTTATCCTGGCAGAGTAGGTATTATGCCCGAAATCACGGTAATTCAACTAAAAAAAGGCGAAAAATTAGCATAATTCGTTTAAAGTGCTACTTTTGTATAATAATATCTTATTTACGAGGCTTTAAAAATTAAATATTTTGGTTTTATGTCTAAATTTGGAGAACTTATAAATGCACAAGTTCCTGTATTAATTGATTTTTATACAGATTGGAACGAATCATCAGTATCTATGCATCCTGTAATACGAGATGTAGCAGCTGCTTTAGGAGATAAAGCAAAAGTGATAAAAATTGATGTCGATAAAAATCAAGAATTAGCAGATGCATTACGAATTAAAGGGCTGCCTACCTTAATGATTTATAAAGAAGGTCAAATGATCTGGCGACAATCTGGTGAGTTAGATGCAAATACTATTATTGGCTTAGTTCAAGACCAGATTTAAAGTATTGGTTCGCATTTATACCCATTTTGTTTCAGAAATTCTAAAGTTTTAGGCAAAACATATTCAAGGTTTTTAAACCCTTTTACACTGTCGTGAAAAACAATTATACTGCCTGATTGAACATTTGAAATAACATTGTTTAAACATTTCTCTCGTGTAATTGAAGAATCAAAATCGGCACTCAAAACATCCCACATAATTATTTTGTAACCCAATTCCATTAGCTTTTTTGCTTGTTTGGATTTGATTTTACCATAAGGAGGCCTGAAGAGTTTAGATTTTAGATTGTTGATTTCAGATTGTTGATTTGATATTCGAATTTCACATTGCTTTGCATTTTTAATATATGTTTCGGTTTCTGTTTTCCAACCGTTTAGATGATTGAAAGTATGGTTTCCTATCGTATGTCCTTGCTGAATTGCTGAATTGAAAATTTCAGGATGTTTTTCAACATTGTTTCCAATACAAAAAAAAGTAGCTTTTGCATTATATTTTTTTAATTGTAATAATGTCCACTGGGTGATTTCAGGAGTTGGTCCATC
Source organism: Flavobacteriaceae bacterium (assembly GCA_947457255.1). Lineage (GTDB taxonomy): Bacteria > Bacteroidota > Bacteroidia > Flavobacteriales > Flavobacteriaceae > Flavobacterium. The sequence continues at coordinate 5,259 of CANGUZ010000020.1, read as the reverse complement.
ATCAAAAGTAAGATAAACACTATTTTCATTATTCGGAATATCCCAAATATAATTTGAAAATATTTTTTTTAGTAAGACACTCGTTTTGATCCAATAGAACTTCATTTGATATAGAATTTTATTTTAAAATAAAAACAGCAACGCTAATTTTACATAGTCGTTGCTGTTTTTTATTAGTTGTAAAAATATTTTAATTTTTAATTGAATCAGGTGAAATCAAAGTGTCAATTTCTTCTAAAGAATCTTTTTCGGTAAAAGAATTGCTTTCATCTTTTTTTAGCCCTTCGTTTTCTCTTCCAAATCGTTCAAACATTTGATTGTAAGAGTTAAAAATTACTGCGTTTTTTTTATAAAACTGCATGTCGCCTTGTTCTTTCATAACTTCTAGTAAACCTCTATATCTTTCAATATCGGTAATAATATCTATCATAATATAGCTTTGCTCAGTAGGTTTTAAATTGCTATAGTACTTTAAATTTTCTTTGTATTTAGTCATTAATTGTTCTAGTAAATTTCTTGCCTTTTCTTTTTCTCCTACTTTATAATAGCCTGCTGCAAAAGGATCTAATAAAGAGTAATAGCCGTAATAATTTAATGGCATTTTAGTCATGGTTAATTCAATCACTTTTTTAGCTTTTTCAATTTTTCCTTCCTTAATTAATTGATCCATGAGTCTGGCTAAGTTTGACCGATAAGAAATGCTGTTTTTTCTTGTTTCTGGGTCGTGGTAAATCGTTTTCGACTCTCCGTTGCCCCAATCCCATTTCATTACAATGTTATACATTTTATCGCTATCAATTTGTCCCATGTCTAATGGGCTTCCGTCTTTAGAAATAGGGTTTTTTACAGGAATTAATTTGTAAACCAATCCGTCCAATTGCAAATGATCTTTCATCCATAAGTAGTCATCATCGCCAAAACTTCCACCAGTAAAATATATAGGACGTTTCCAATTGTTATTTGCAATAATGTCAAGCATCATTAATCTGTTTTTGTATAAAGCCGAACCTTTTATAGTAATGTCTATATACGGAACAATAGAATCATAATATTTAGGGTTAACGACTTTATTTTTAATGATGATATTCTTGTCTACAGGAATTCGTATTTTGTCCGTTGGGTAAAAATGAATTTTCTGTCCGTTTTGCATTTCAACAATAGTCTTCGGATCATCGCTTGCAATAAATTCAAGTAAGGACTTTATATCCCAACGGTTTTCTGTTTTAGGATTATGAATCGCATAGTCCAGCTTATCTCCTACATATTGATCGTGTGTAAAATTAATTGGTACTCCATCGGCTTCATAGGATTTCATTTTCATTTGATCGATATACCAATCGGTCATAAATAGGCTTGTATTTACAATTTTTATATCGGTTCTTACTTTTTCAATTTCTTGTGCGTACCAGAGCGGAAAAGTATCATTATCCCCAATTGTAAATAATATCGCATTGGGTTCGCAGGAATTCAAATAATTTTTTGCCATTGCAATAGCAGTATATTTATGAGATCTGTCGTGATCGTCCCAGTTTTGAAAGGCCATTAATACTGGAGCTGCAAGCAAGCATAAGCCTATAATTACGGGGCCAGCTATTTTAGGTTTCAGATAGTTTTTGATGGTGTCGTATATGGCAAAAACTCCAAATCCTATCCAAATAGCAAATACATAAAACGAACCTACTAAAGCATAATCTCGTTCTCGAGGTTCAAAAGGACGTTCGTTTAGGTAAATTTTCAAAGCCAAACCTGTAAACAAAAACAAAGCTAATACAACGTAAAAACTTTTTAAATCTTTATTGGCATGATACACCAACCCAATTATCCCTAGGAGAAATGGTAAAAAGTAATATACATTTCTTCCCTTGTTGTTTAAAACATCTGTTGGAAGATTTTCTTGTGAGCCTAAATGAATTTCATCGATAAATGATATTCCGCTTAACCAATTTCCGTCAAGATTATCATACTTGCCTTGAATATCGTTTTGTTTTCCTGTAAAATTCCACATTAAATACCTCCAATACATATAGCCAAATTGGTATTCGAACATGAAACTTAAATTGTCCCAAGTGCTAGGCTTTTCTATAATTAAGTATTCGCCATAACTTTTTAAGAAAGAAATATACCCTTCATTATCAATTTCTTTTGCAGCATAGGCTTTTCTAAACTCAGCAATTATATCTACTAGTTCCTTTTCTTCAGAATAGTCGGGATTAATTTTAAATTCAGGAACATTTGTAAAATTCATATAGTTTTCTATATGATCGGTACTCCATAATCTAGGCAAAATTGCTTTTTGTTTGTCATCACTATTTTGTTCGGCGTTTTTAAAATTATTGGTAATAATGTACTTGCCTGTTTTATAATCTCTCTCATAATTGGGCGCTTTGTCTAAGTAAGGATTTTCTTCGTCTAATCCTGTAAAAGCGTCGGTGTATTGTGGGCCATAAAAAAGTGGATTCACACCATATTGTTCTCTATTATAGTATGCCAATACTTCGGCAGCATCTGACGGTTTGTTTTCGTTAATTACCGTATTGGCATTAGCGCGAATGGGCAACATCATCCATGTCGAAAATCCGATAAGGATAAATAAAATACAAAGAATTATAGTGTTGTAAAAAATGAGCCCTTTTTGTTTGGTGTATTTTAAACCAAAATAGAAGAAAGCAATAAATAAAAGTGCTACAAAAATAGTTCCCGAATCAAACGGTAATCCAAAATTATTTACCATATAAATTTCTGTTTTTCCAAACAATGCCATTGTTAATGGCAATAGTAATTTGAAAATAAAGAGTAAAACAGATACAACTACAATATTTGCGATTATGAAACTCTTTACAGTAATCGTTTTGTAATGTTTAAAATAATACAAAAGCCCAATAGAAGGTATTGTTAACAAGGCCATAAAGTGAACTCCAAACGAGAGTCCAATGACCAAGCTGATTATTAACAACCATTTGTTCCCACGCGGAGTGTACATGTCTTGTTCCCAACGTAATCCCAACCAAAAAAGTAGTGCAATGAATAATGTTGCCATGGCATAAACTTCTGCTTCAACCGCATTAAACCAAAAACTATCCGAAAAAGTAAAAGCTAGTGCACCAACAAACGAACTTCCTAAAATAACAATCGAATTATTTGTATTTAGCTCTGAAAATGAAGCAATCATTTTCTTTAAAATTATAGTTGAAGACCAAAACAAAAATAAAATAGTAAATGCACTTGAAAACACGGACATCATATTTACCATTAGAGCAATATTCTTGATGTCAGTAGCAAACATGGCAAAAAAGGCACCCATCATTTGAAATAATGGTGCTCCAGGAGGATGACCAACTTCAAGTTTAGCGGCAGTTGCAATATATTCTCCACAATCCCAAAAACTCATAGTTGGTTCTACGGTGAGTGTATATGTAATTAATGCAATTGCAAAGGCAAACCAACCTAAAATTGTATTCCATTTATTGAAATTGAATGAAGTCATACTGAAAATTATAATGTTTTTTTGAGATACAAAGAAACTATTTTTTTGTTGAAAGTGAGGGGCATTAACAAAAAATTCTAAAATTGTAAATATGGTTTCTATAATCTTTGTTTCACTTGGTAAAGGTTTTACGAATTCATAAGTGCAGTATTTTATTTATTTTTAATAAAAAAGCAATTATTGCTTGCTTAAAATAAAATTTGTTTTAAATTTGCACTCGCTTAACAGCAACGGAATTGGTCTATGGTGTAATGGTAACACAACTGTTTTTGGTGCAGTCTTTCTAGGTTCGAGTCCTAGTAGACCAACAAAAAACTCCTCAAGAAATTGAGGAGTTTTTTTATTTAAATTAAATTTAGAATTAAATTTTAAAGGTAATCACAGGTCTAACAGCATGATTTACTAAGTCCTCACTGACACTGCCATTAAAGAAATGGGCAAATCCGGTTCTTCTTGCATGAGTGCACATACCAATTAAATCTGCTTTAACACTATTAGAAAAATTCAAAACACCTTTCTCTACATTTACATCATTGTAAATGTGTAATGAATAATTAGGGTAATCAAATTCATTTACAAAATTACTCATTATTTTTTCGGCAACATGAGTGGGTTTGAAACTGCTAGGAGTATTAATCATAACCAAATCTAGATGCGAATTGTAAGTTTTAGCAAAGTCAATAAGTTGTTGGAATGGTTTTTTTATTTCTTGCGAAAAATCAGATGCGAAAACAAATTTTTGAGGTTTAAAATCATCTATTTCATTTTTTATAACCAACACAGGCACATCTGAAAAACGAACTACCTTTTCTGTGTTTGACCCAATAATCATTTCCTGAAATCCACTAGTGCCGTGAGACCCCATTACGATAAAATCGACTTTGTTTAATTTACTTACGGTCATGATTCCTTCAAAAGCTTTGTCAAACTGAATAATTTCAGAAACAGTAATCCCTTCAAGATAATCAGAGTCCATCAAATCTTCTAGGTTGCTTATAACCTTATTTTTAAAAAACATGATTTCAGGAATGGCATGCCCACTTCCTACGGCATCACTTCCTTCATGAGGAAGTTCTAACATGTGAAGTAAAATAATTTCGCTGTCATTAACTCTAGCTATCTGAGCAGCAACTTTTAAGGCGTATTCTGCATGTTTGGAAAAGTCTGTAGGGACTAAAATTCTTTTCATATATTAAATATTATAGGTGTAAGTATTCAAATAAAATAGGTTTCAATGTATTAATGCTATAAAGATAATAATATTTTTAAATTTTCAATCATTTTTGATTTATAAAAAAAACACTATATTTGCAGCGTTATTTATTAGAAAACTAAATAATGAGGCACGCATTGCGTGCCTCTTTTTATAAAATATGACATTTAAAGAAAAAGTATTAAGTTTAGTTAACGCAGGATTGTCAGAAAAGCCATCTGTTTTTTTGATAGATTTGACAATTACTGACAATTTCAAAATTATTGTAACTTTAGATGGAGATAATGGAGTAATTTTGCAAGACTGTATTGATATTAGTCGAGCAATAGAAAACAACTTAGACCGAGAAGAACAAGATTTTTCTCTAGAAGTGGCTTCGGTAGGAGTAGGTTCTCCTTTAAAAATGATTAGGCAGTATAAAAAAAATGTTGGCAGAATACTAATAGTGAAACTGGCCAGCGAAACAATAGAAGCTCAGTTAGTAGCTGCAAATGATGAGTTTATTACTTTAGTTTGGGAAGCGAGAGAGCCTAAAAAAATTGGAAAAGGTAAAGAGAATGTT